>CALEXE010000129.1:0-3453 GCA_937925265.1 uncultured Collinsella sp.
GGCGCTGCCAACGGTGGTGCATGCCGAGGACGTGCCCGAGAACACAAACGAATACCACATCAAAAACGCGAACGACTTTTTGGTGTACGTGGCGCTTTCGCGTGAGCGCGATACGTCCGGCTGGCGCGTTTATCTCGATAACGATATCGTGCTTAATGATGACGACATGAAGACCATTGTCTCGCACACCGTTAAGCATCTGTCGTTTGGCAACAAGGAGCATCCGTTTAAGGGCGTGTTCGATGGTCAAAACCACACCGTTGAGGGCCTGAGCTACGATAAAGACGCTTTTGACCCCGAGCGCGATACGGGATTTTTTGCCGAGACCAACGGTGCCACCATCAAAAACTTCCTGGTCAAGGACGCCAACGTGTGGGCGGACTTCCGCGGTGGCATTATCGTGGGCAAGGCCGTCAAAACGCGCTTCGAAAACGTTATGGTCATGGAGAGCACGCTGCACGTGACCTGCGCCAACAATGCTCTCAACCTCATTACCAACGCAGGCTTTGAGGGCGGTCTCATCGCCGGCGAGCTCGACGGCTGCACCCTCTACAACTGCGAGGTCCGTGGCGGCCGTGCCGTCAACAATGCGACCTCGGGCGTGCAGGCGCTCGGCGGTGAGGGTCTGTATATGGCGGCGTTTGCCGGCTACGTTAAGAACTCGACTATCGAGTACTGCCGCGTGACGCCGACGCGTAAGGACGACGGCTCGATTGCCGAGAAGGGCATGACCGACGTCACCAACAAGTACGACGTGGCCATTGGCGCCCTGGGCGGCAACAACGTGTACGCCTCGGGTTTTGTGGGCTGCATGGCGGGCGAGGCCAAGATTATCGACTGCTTCTCGACGGCGCAGTGCTACAGCTATGCCGCGTCATATGTGGGCGTCGTCGCCGTGACGCGTGCGTGGACGGGTGGCTTGGCGGGTCGTATTCTAACCGAAAAGGGCAACGAGCTTGTCCGCAGCCATTTTGCGGGTGACTTGAGCTCGCGTCAGTACAATCCCATCGCCGTGATTCCCATCATTCAAAACGATGTGAACCTGGGCGGTATTGCCGCGCGTGCCAACAAGGATGATGCCACGGTCACCGAGTGCTACTTTAAGCCGAGCGTGAGCCTTTCTGGCAACAGCCAGGGCAACCCTGCTAAAAAGAAAATCCCCTCGTTTGGCGGCGATGGCACCACCAAGGGTGATGGCTATGGTCCATGGGATGACGAGCGCTACACCACGCGCGAGCTGTGGGAAGAGCACGACTACGACTTCTGTGCCGGCACCATGCGCTCGACTGCTAACGACGGGACCCTGGATGGCCCGCACCCCAATGAGTGGGCAATGGATTACAAGCTGAATATTCCTGTGCATGGCCAGAGCGTTAAGGCGACGATCGATTTTCCCGGTGCGGGTACCGCGACAATTACGGCAACCAAACTCGGTATTGATCAAGCGACCTCGGATCCGTACGCCTTTGCCGTGAGCGCCGTGCTGGCGGGAACGGCCCAGGGCTTGGCCCAGGGCGATACGTCGGTAACGTTTGAGCAAGAGACCTCCGCAAAGCCTGAAGGCCTGACCGAGGCAAACGAGGGATACCGCTTTACGGGCTGGTTCCGCGAGCCCGGGGTCAACGTGAACCACATCGAGGCCGATAACACCTGGTTTGACGGCAAGACCGATGCCGATGCCGTGACTGCCGGCAAACAGGTCAAGAAGAGTGAGGCGCACGAGCATACGTCGACCTATACCGCCGATAATGCCAAGGGGGTCGACGGTTTTAAGGGCAATGACCTGTTTATCGCTTCGTACGAGGCGCAGGTGCTGTTCTATAACGTCCAGGGCGAAACGCTCGATTGCCAGAGCGGCACTGCACACGACAAATCGGGCGATTGGTATCGCTACGGCGCGAAGCTCACCCCCGCCGCTCCTACCGATCGTGGCACGCTGTCTTCCAGCGCCACCTTTATCGGTTGGACAACGAAGCCGAGCGAAGAGGCTCAGATGAACGGTGGCTATGCAGCCATTACCTCGACCCAGCTCGCCGAGCTAAAAAATGCCGGCGCGTTCTATCCTGCCGGTACCGAGATTACCGTGCTTGGCCCGACCGACTTCTATCCGGTGTACAGCGACTACGTCTCGAACATCATGACAGTGTTCGAGGGCAATGAACAGGATGAGCTTGAAGATAAGACCCAGCGTGTCGGCGTGGGCAACACCCATGTCGATGTCCAGACTTCCGAGGATGGCGCCAGTGTCTATACAGTGCAGGTGCGCGGTGTAGACAATAAGCCCTTGTCCGATGGGGGCGCGTTGCCTGACGGCTACCGCTTCCTGGGCTGGTACGAAAACAAGCAGACTGCCGATGGGTCCGAGGTCGAGGTGCGCGTAAGCCGCGACCCCAGCTATACACTCCCTGCCGATGTCGATCTAACCGTGCCACATACCTACATCGCCCGCTTTGAGTACCGCGTGGATTATTACGTTCGGGCTTATACCAACCATGAGTTTACGGACAGCAAGCTACTTTGTTCCGTTTGGAATCGCTATCAAACGCCCTTTGAGGAAAACGTCGGTAGTACCTTCGTGCGTGAAAACGTCGTCCACTGGGGCCCGGAGCATGTTGACCACGGTATAGGGAATAGTTATGAAACGTGTGGCACGTGCTTCACGAAGGAAACCCTTGTCGTGAGTCCCCTTAACGCGTACTCGCACAAGGTTAAAAACGATACGGGAGCCGATACTCTAAAAAACCTCTATGCCGATACCGATTTTCCAGGCGCTGCAACGCTAAGCGATACTTGGACTTCGGCTTCGCTGAACGTAACGGTCAAACCGGTGAATGATCGCTATCGCCTGAATTTCTGGACGCTTGAGCGCGATGGTGAATATTGGACATATGTGAAAAATCCCATCGAGAGCATAGTGCGTACAGATAAGAAGTACTACGTTCGCGCGATGATTACCACGGACGTTAATTTCTACAACAAGGGCGATAATGTCGTGAGGACTGCCACGCGGCGCTATGAGAGTAATTTGCTGCAGACCAAGGTGAACGGGGCGGATCCGACGTTCACGTATTACTACCCGCATGTTAATAAGTCGGTTAAAGTGGCCGAAAAGCCAGAAGATGGTGAGAAGGGATCGTATGAGAGCCCCCTGACCCTCGAAGCTTCCCCGACCGATGCCGACATGGCCGTGCCGGGCTATAAGTTCCTGGGCTGGATTTCGACCGCCGAGGTCCAGAAGGGTTCTGACGTCTGGAAGTATATCTACGATGTCGAGGGCGATTCCTTCACCACTTCTGACCCGGATAAGGCCGAACCGTATCTGGTGAAACCAGATTTTAAGGTCACCCAGTGGCAGGATGCCTATCCGGTGTACGCGAAGTACGATGTTAGGTACACCACCAACCTGTATCGCGCCGGTTTTAAGGGCACGGACAAGGTCAATGTGCCTAGGTA
>CALEXE010000130.1:0-19894 GCA_937925265.1 uncultured Collinsella sp.
ATCCGGTCGCACGGAGAGCATTTCCCAGTTGACAAAACTATAGGAACACCCCCCTCCGCTCATCGATAGCCCACCCACAATGGCTGTCGATGGACGTCTGCGGGCCACTGCGGCCCATTCACAACGTTATGCATTTTTCAGAGCTTGCTGAATACTCCCAAAAATGCACGCTGGGAAGTGCACCACCTATCCGCAGCGGGCAGCATGCCTTAGTTTTGCTCGCCTCAGGGCTTCGACGCAGCACAAAAAGCCCCGCCGTGCGTAGCACGGCGGGGCCAGCAGCAAGTCAAAAGACCATACGCCTACGGGCGAAGGACCACCAAACTGGGTTAGGCAGCCGGGCAGATCTTCTTGAAGAGCTCGATGACGTCGTCGAGCGTCGCCTCGCGCGGGTTACCCGGGAAGCAGGCATCGGCCATGGCGTCCTTGGCCAGGACCTCGATCTCGTCAGCCTTCATGGCCTCGCAGACGTGCGGGATGTTGACGTCGGCGGAAAGCTGCTTGACGGCGGCGATGGCGGCGTCGGCAGCCTCGTCGGTGCTCATGCCCGTGGTGTCAACGCCCATGGCGACGGCGACCTTGGCCAGGCGCTCGGTGCAAACCGGCTTGTTGAACTCCATGGCGATCGGCAGCAGCATGGCGCAGGCGACGCCGTGCGGGGTGTCGTAGTGAGCGGACAGGGTGTGAGCCATGGCGTGGTCGATACCCAGGCCAACATTGGAGAAGCCCATGCCGGCGACATACTGGCCAAGAGCCATGCCCTCGCGGCCGGAGCCGGGCTGACCGGACTTGGCCTCGGCAACGGAGTCACGCAGGTTCTCGCTGATCAGCTTAATGGCCTCAAAGTGGAACATGTCGGAGAGTTCCCAGGCACCCTTGGTGGTGTAGCCCTCGATGGCGTGGGTCAGAGCATCCATGCCGGTGGAAGCGGTGAGGCCGGCGGGCATGGAAGCCATCATGTCGGGGTCGACGACGGCGACCTCGGGGGCGTCGTTGGTGTCGACGCACACGAACTTGCGGACCTTCTCGGGGTCGGTGATGACGTAGTTGATGGTCACCTCGGCGGCAGTACCGGCGGTCGTCGGCACGGCGATGGTGAACACGGCGTGGTTCTTAGTCGGAGCAACGCCCTCGAGGCTGCGGACATCGGCAAACTCGGGGTTGTTGATGATGATGCCGATTGCCTTAGCGGTGTCCATGGAGGAACCGCCACCGATGGTCACGATAGCGTCAGCCTCGGCGGCCTTGAAGGCCTCGACGCCGTCCTTGACGTTCTGGATGGTGGGATTGGGCTTGATCTCGGAGTAGAGGCTCCAAGCGATGCCAGCGGCGTCGAGCTCGTCGGTCACCTTGGCGGTAACGCCAAACTTGACCAGATCGGGGTCGGAGCAGACGAAGATCTTCTTGTAGCCACGACGCTGGAGCTCGCCGGGGATCTCCTTGATGGCGCCAGAACCATGATAAGAAATGGTGTTGAGGACGAAACGATTAGCCATTGATAGCCTCCCATCGTGTGCGGGGCGCCCATTACGCCCCACGCTATGAGTCTCATCCTAACGCTTTTGAAACAAAAAACACGCGAGAACATCAAAAGTGTTAAAGCGTTTCAACATACTAACGGGGCCTTAGCCCTTCCTTCCCGACAGCAGCGAAGGCTAGATTATAGGAGCAATCGCCCAAAGAATACGACCATCTCAGTCTATAAATTGTTTCTATTTTAGCAATATATGTTTGACAATACGTTTATAAAAGGATACTTTATAGTAATTAATATGCATGCAGCAAATAGTGTCATTCATTTTGTTAGAAATTGCCCATGCGGTTATTGCAGCTGCATGTACTGCAACATACAGCGTAATTCTCCGCACGAAGCAGAAGACGGTTCCAATTCAATCGAGGCGATGACGCGTGATGGCTACTGGTCCTAAATCGAGCAAGACGGCTACAAACGAATATCGAATCTCAATTGAAGGTAACCCTTATCCGCATGCTCTGGCTCTCGTCAACCCAGCGGGAGACAACCTCAACATCAAAAGACATGGGTTCACGGGTCCACTAGGACAGCTATTGAGTCTTAAATACACCGTTTATGACGATGCAAATGAAAAGCTCTTTACTGTCGTCGACGGTGGTTTTAGTAACATGCCCAGGGTTGCGCTCATCATCGAACACAAGGAAGTTGCGGTGTTCGATTATGGCCTAAACAGACTTGAGATGAAGTGCGTAACGAACATACCGAATTACACAATAAAAGGTAACTTCCTATTTGGAGATTACGATATATTCAGTCAACGGGAAGTGAAGCTATCTTCAGTTAACGTCCTTCAATGTGATAAACAATCGTGCTTTAACATACAGGTTTTGGATAAAGCCGAATTAGCCGCCGCAATTGGAATACCCACAGCCATTGCCCTTCTGAGGGCTCGGATTGAAGAGCATCTCGAATAAATTGCAAAAAGCAGTTCGTAACAACATTCAGGAGCTAGATAGTTTTTCTGGCTCCTGAATGTTGTTACGAACATGCACCTTAGCGCTTAAGACTCGTGGTCTGCCAGTCAGCTACGATGCGGGCCCATTTCCTGTGCAAATCGCGTTCACGGTCGATAAACATGATGGCAAACGCGATAAACAGCAGCACGCTCGCCACCGCAATGGCGTGCAGGCCCATGCGCTCAATACACCAGTTGCCCAGCACGGCGCCAAACACAAAGGTGAAGATCACGCCAAAGTACAGTGCGCCGTTTTCCAAAAAGCCGCGCTTGTGGGTGATGATATAGTCGTCCACGTTTTGCAGGGCGTTGCGCAAGTTGCCGATGCACATGGTCGTAGCGATGCCGTGTCCATGAATCTTGCGGAAGCTCTCGACCTGCATACCGCAAGCAAACGAGGTAAGGCAGTTGGCGAGCAGGTTGAAATCGCCACCGGGGATAAAGCTCACGCCCAGCAAGATGACGGCTTCAAAGAACACCGTCACCTGGCGCCAGTGAATCACGCTGCCAAACCGCTCGTGTACCAGGTCGGCAAGCATAATGCCCACGGCAAACGACACCACGGGGAAGAAATAGCGTCCCGCGAGCGCCCAATTGCCCTCCGAGATGCTCACGCCCACCAGCAGGATATTGCCTGTCTGCGCGTTGGCGAAAACATGGTCGCGCCCAATGTACGAATACACGTCCATAAAGCCACCAGCGAGCGCCAGAATGATGCCCAGCTCGATGGACTCCGATATCTGCTTGGCACGCTGCATCGTCGTGCGGCCTCCTTGTTGACGACCCTCTCGTGCGTTGGCGGAGACATAGCCGCCGTTCATACTGTAACCCATTGACAACATGGCGTGCGCGCGAGACGGGCTCCCCAACGCGCAGATACACAGTCTGGAAACAAACGGCGGGCGCGGCGCCACACCCGACGCCCGACGCCTCGTGTACTCCACCAGTCTTTTTAGCCCCGTCCCAAAAAGACTGGTTACAATTACGTGCAGCATACAAACACCGGGAGGGATCGTGGCAAAAAAGCCTCAGCACGCTCAGAACAACCAGCGCAGTCAGCAGGGCAAACAGGGCCAGCAGCAAAAGCGCGGCGGTAAGGCGCAGGCCACGGTCGCCCGCACCAAGCATTCCCAAGCGACGCCCGCCCGCCCCTGGCGGCCGGGCCGCGATAAGTTCCTCCCCGTCAGCCGCGCCGACATGGATGCGCGCGGCTGGGACCAGTGCGACTTTGTCTACATCTGCGGCGACGCCTACGTGGACCATCCCAGCTTTGGTATGGCCATCGTCAGCCGCGTCCTCGACGCGCACGGCTACAAGGTGGGCATCATCTGCCAGCCCGACTGGACCGACCCCGCCAGCATCACCGTGCTTGGCGAGCCGCGCCTGGGCTTTCTCGTCAGCGCCGGCAACATGGACTCCATGGTCAACCACTATTCGGTGACCAAGCACCGCCGCCACACCGACGCCTATACCCCTGGTGGCGAGGAGGGGCGCCGTCCCAATCGTGCCGTCACGGTCTACGGCAACCTCATCCGCCAGACGTTCAAGGACGCCCCCATCATTATCGGCGGCATCGAGGCGAGCCTGCGCCGTCTGGCCCACTACGACTACTGGCAGGACAAGTTCAAGCGCTCGGTACTGCTCGACTCGGGCGCCGACATCCTCATCTACGGCATGGGCGAGCACGCGATTGTCGAGATCGCCGACGCGCTCGACGCGGGACTGCCCGTCGACCAGATCACCTATATCAACGGCACCGTCTACCGCACCAGCTCGCTCGACGAGGTCTACGACTACGACCTGCTGCCCAGCTGGGACGACCTTACCGCCGACAAGCTCAACTATGCGCGCAGCTTTAACGTGCAGCAGCAGAACATGGACCCCATCACCGGACACCGCCTGGTAGAGCCCTACCCCAACAGCGTCTATGTGGTGCAGAACCCGCCGTCGGCGACGCTCACCACCGACGAGATGGACGAAGTCGCCGAACTCCCCTACGCCCGCGATTGGCATCCCGATTACGACGCGGCGGGCGGCGTGCCGGCCTTTGCCGAGATCAAGTTTTCCATCAGCTCCAACCGCGGGTGCTTTGGTGAGTGCTCGTTTTGCGCGCTCACCTTCCACCAGGGTCGCGTGCTGCAGATGCGCAGCCACGATTCGATCATGCGCGAGGCCGAGCTGCTCACGCGCGATCCCGAGTTTAAGGGCTACATCAACGACGTTGGCGGACCGACGGCTAACTTTAGCCGCCCGGCCTGTGACAAGCAGCTCAAGCACGGCGTGTGCAAGAACAAGCGCTGCCTGTGGCCGAGCGTGTGCAAGAACATGGTGGTCGACGAGAGCGGCTACACGCAGTTGCTGCGCGACCTGCGCCAGCTGCCGGGCGTCAAAAAGGTCTTCGTGCGCAGCGGCATCCGCTTTGACTACACCATGGCCGATGCCTCGGACGAGTTTTTGCGCGAGCTGCTGGAGCATCACGTCTCGGGCCAGCTGCGCGTAGCGCCCGAGCACGTGAGCGACGCGGTGCTCTCCGTGATGGGCAAGCCGAGCCGCGCCGTCTACGACGCGTTCTGCCGTAAATTTGAACGCCTGAACCGCGAATACGGACTCAAGCAGTATGTGGTGCCGTACCTAATCTCGAGCCACCCCGGTTCAACGATGAAGGAAGCTGTGGATCTTGCCGAGGCCGTGCGCGACATGGGCTACATGCCCGAGCAGGTGCAGGACTTCTACCCCACGCCGTCCACCATGTCGACCTGCATGTACTACACCGGCGTGGACCCACGCACCATGAAGCCGATCTACGTGGCACGCGACCCGCACGAGAAGGCCATGCAGCGTGCGCTCATCCAATACCGCAAGCCCGAGAACTACAAGCTCGTGCGCGAGGCGCTGGAAAAGGCCGGCCGTCGTGACCTGATCGGCTACACCAAGCATTGCCTGATTCGTCCCGTGCCGCCGCGCCCGGGCGAGACGTCTGCCGGCGGCGGGCATGGCACCGGCAAGAAGGGCGGCAAACCGCACGGTGGTGCTGGCGGCAAGGGACCCAAAGGCAGCAAGGGGCACGGCGGCATGTCGCGCGCGCAGAACACTGCTGGTCGCAATCGCGCGGCTCAGGGACGTCAAGGCGCCAACGGAGGCGGACGCCGCAACTAGGGCAGCGGTGCGCTCGCTGCGTCCATCCCACACGTTTGGCGCAGTGAGCGCATTGCCTCCACCAGGATCACGCCGGCGATCGCGACCGTGATTATCACGTCGAGCGGCGTGTTCACAAACCAGAGCAACGTCATGAGATACGACCCGGCATTAAAGGCAAAGTGCAGCAGGATCGTGTAGCGAAGCTTTCCGGTGGTCACGAGCACCCAGCCAAAGACCAGACCGGCGGCGCCGGCGTAGCAGCCCTGCACCCAGTTCATATGCATAAAGCCAAAGATGGCCGCCTGCAGCACAATCGCCGCGGCGATACCCCACGTGCTTGGGGCTGCCCAGGGCACCATGGCACCGTCCTGCGCGCTCGCACGACGTCGGCGCTTCCAAAGTGGGCGGCACTGCGGATTAAACGCTCGGAGCGAAAACTCAAAAATGATACCGCGCACCAGCAGCTCCTCGCAAAACGGAGCGCCGAGCACCGTGGTCAGGACGGCCAGATAGCTCGTGTCACCCATGCCCGTCTCCTCGACAAGTTCGCTGTAGTCGGCCGCGGCCTCCGGCAACAGCGACAGCACGGCGTCGGTCACGTAGCCAACGACCACCTGCAGGGCAAGGCCAATCACGATAACGCAGACGATGCGCTTCCACGCCCCACGCGCTCCCCCGCCGAGCGGATGCGCGCTTTGCCGGCGTGCCATAAACGAACGCGGCCACAGATAACGCCACCACAGCAGCGCCATTAAAAACGATGCCATCTGCGCGGCAGCCTGAAGCAATTGAATATCGAGGTCGTCAATCGAAAAGCCCATGAACACCGATGCGACGCCCAGAGCGGAGAACAAAACCACGCTCAGGGCGATATCGGCAGCGACGACGCCAAAACAGGCAAGCGCCCAAACCAGCGCATTGAGCATGCCAACCTCCTCCCGACAGCTAGTCATTTAAGAACGTCCCCAACGACTAGTCATTGGGGACGTTCTTCAACGACTAGTTGTTGGGGACAGTCTTTGCCAAAAGCCCCGTTGGGCGAGATGTCGAACGGGAAGGTGCCGCAGCGATTGAACGCGGCGATAAACATGCGGATGGCGTTGGACGGCGTGGTGCCCACGAGCTGGGTTGCCGCCGCGAAGGCCGCCTTTTCCTCGGGCAAGACCTTCGCGACAACCGGGGTCATGTGTTCTGCCATGGCGCTTCCTTTTTGAAACGACGGTAGTGCGGATAGATGCGGGCCACGCGGCTGGGCGACGGGCTGTGAAGGCAACCCGATTGGCCCGCATCTGGAGTTTGTTTCTGCGGCGTTGGTATTACTTGGTATTCCTAAGTATTACCCCGCAGATAGAATACCACACCCGACCCCATGGGGACGGAGGAAAACGGATCATTTTGTTGCTGAATTAGTATTTAGAGCGTGATGATGTCCGAGATATCGAGGGCCTGAGCGTCGGCGGCATCGTGCGTGGCAAGCAACAGCATGCGACCGTCGAGCAAGTCGAGCACGACCTCGGCGCATGCGTCGCGCGCAGCGGTATCTAGACCGGTAAAGGGCTCGTCAAGAATCACCGCGCCGCCCGGACACAGCAGGGCTCGAGCGATCTCGACGCGACGGCGCTGCCCGCCCGAAAGCTCGGCCACGCGAGCATGCACATCGACCCCCGGCACCAGCAAGCGCAACAGGGCCGCAGCACTCGAGGCGTCCACGCGTGCATCGGCGCACACCAGCACGTTATCCAGCGCCGAGGCGGACTCGACCAAGCGTGCATCCTGAAACACCATCGAGCACGGTGCGCACTCCCCTGCCGCAAGGGCAAGGAGCGTCGACTTACCCGCACCCGAGGCGCCCATCACACAGATACGCCCACCCGCAGGCACGTTGAGCACCAGCCCGTCGAGCGCCGGCGCCCAGGGCGCGCGATCGCCCACGGCAAGCGCAAGCTCCGCTGCAGCGCCATCGCCCGCAGCCCCCGCACGCCCACGCAATCCATGCCCATGCGCCCGCACGGCAACATGCCACGCCACGGGTCCCGAAACCCGCAGCAGCCACACTAGCACGCGCTCACATGCCCACGATGCCGCCACGACCAACACGGTCCACGCCAGCAGATCAGCCGTCTCAATCAAAAGCTTCGCCTGATAGATGCGCTCGCCCACGGTGCCCGCCGCCATGCCGATCAGCTCGGCTGCCACACCGGCCTTCCAGCTCATGCCGATCACGGCTCGGGCACAAGAAAGCACAAACGGCAGGACTTCGCGCCAGGTGTGGGCGCAAAACAGTCGCCAGCCCCGCACGCCATGCAGGCGGAACATCTGCTCCAGTGGCTTATCCACCTGCGACAAGCCTTCGACCAGTGAGAAATATACGCCCGGCAGCGCCATCAAAAAGACCGCCGCGATGCTCACACGTGCCGACCCCAGCCAAATGAGCAGCAGGACCACCACGCAGGCAACCGGCGTCGCCTTCACAAACGAAAGTGCCGGCGCCGCCAAGCGGGCAAACGCCCGCGACCGTACAGAAATCCCGGCCAACAAACCGCCGCATACCGCGGCAAGAGCCAGCCCGCCCAGAATCCGTACGCCCGAGCCCGCCAAAATCGTCCAGGTACCGACAGCGCATACCAGCCGCAACAACGCCGCCACGACAGCACCCGGCCCCGGCAAGATCAGCGGCTGCGCCACCAGCGCCGCCACCAGCATCCACGCGGCAAGCCAAAAGGCGGCGACGGCACCTGCTGCCGCCACCGCCTTCATGCGCTCTGTCATTTGTCGAGCAAACGCACGCACGGGCTACTCCATGTAGTAGAAATCGTCAGCCGGGAGCTTGCCGCCCACGGCACTCGCGTCCGCATCGGCCAACACCTGCAGATACCCACCGAGCGCCGCCTTCATATCCTTCCCCGTCTGGCACACGAGCATGCACCCGGGAATCGCCTTTTCGGCAATCGTGGCATTATCCACGATGCCCGCATCGACCACGGCCTGAGCCCAGTCCGCCGGCGCCGCATTTACGGCCTCAACGCTCGCCGCATGGCAGCTCAAGAACTCCGCCACGGCCTCGGGATGCTCCTCGGCAAATGCACGGCGCACCACGGTCACGCCCGTCAGCAAACGGGAGCCCGTGTCACCCGCGAGCTCGTCCCACGCGTCGGTCAGGCTCACCGGTACCGACAGACTGCCCTCGCTCTTGGCGATGGCAGCGGTCTTGAATGGCTCCGGCAGCACGCCCACGGCAGACGGATCGGCAAGCAACGCCGACAGCACCTCGGTGGGCTCGCTCTTAAACTCGAGCGTCACCTGGCCGGTCAGGCCCGCGCGCTCCAGCAGGTAGTTCATGACGTACTCCGGCGTGGTGCCTTTGCCCGTCATGTAGACGGTACGACCCGCCAGATCACCAAACGAAGTAACGTCCGCGTTACCCGTCACCACGTTCAGCACGCCCAGCGTGTTGATGTCGATGACCTGCACCGCGCCCTCGGTCTTGTTGTAGAGCACGCTCGCCACGTTGGCGGGCACCAGGGCAATGTCGACATCGCCCTGAATCATCTTGGGCACGATCTCGTCGGCCGCGGCGCTGATCGCAAAGTTGAACTCGTTATCCGTGGCACCGTCGGCCGCCTGGTCCATAAACTGCACCAGGCCAATCGAGGTCGGTCCCTTGAGCGAGGCGACGTGCACCTCGACCGGCTCCGCAGCAGCACCGGCGCCGTCCGTGGCAGCCGAGCCCGCGGCGGACCCGGCACCGACAGCCCCGCCGCCACAGCCCGCGAGCGCAAGCGACAACGCGCCCACGGCGAGCGCCGAGGCAAACCCCCGGCGCGTCATCTCAACATCAAACGCGCGCATCGTTAGCACTTCCCCTCGTTAGGCATCGACCAGGCGTGATGGTCGGTATGCAGCAACTCCTCGGCCAGCGGCGAGAGCGGCGCGCCCAAAAACTCGCGGTAGCACGCCTGAACATCGGGGTTCTCGTGCGAGAAGCGAATGTCCGCAGCGGCATCCAGCCCCCAGAGCACCTGGCCACGCTCGGCCGCCAGTTCGCAGCCGTCGTGGATGGGCTGACCGCCGCCGCCGACGCAGCCGCCCGGGCATGCCATGACCTCAACGAAGTCATAGCTCACACGGCCGTCGCGAATCGCGTCGAGCAGACGCGCGGCGTTGCCCAGCCCGTGTGCCACGGCGACGCGCACCTTGGTACCATCGATATCGGCCACGGCTTCTTTCCAGCCGTCCAGGCCGCGCACATCGGTAAAGAAGTCGGCGTCGGGGTTCTTGCCCGTCACCGGGTAATATGCCGAGCGCACGGCGGCCTCCATCACGCCGCCCGTGGCGCCAAAGATCACACCCGCGCCCGTGCCAAAGCCCAGCGGCGTATCGAGCGGCTCCTCGGTAAGCGTGTCGACGCTCACGTGGCTCGCGCGAATCATGCGTACCATCTCGCGCACCGTCAGCGCAACGTCCACATCGGGCACGCCGCCCTCGCCCACCATGCTCGGCAGCGCACACTCGGCCTTCTTGGCCGTGCACGGCATCACGGACACCACGAACAGGCGCTCGGGCTCCACGCCCAACACCTTGGCGTAGTACGTCTTGGCAATGGAGCCGAACATCTGCTGCGGCGACTTGGACGTGGACAGGCTGTCGACAAACTCCGGATAGCGCGCCTTCACAAAGCGCACCCAGCCCGGGCAGCAACTCGTGAACATGGGCCAGCCGCGGCTGTCGCCCTCGCCCTTGGAGGCAGCGCCCAGGCGCTCGAGCAGCTCGGAGCCCTCCTCCATAATGGTGAGGTCGGCCGAGAAGTCGGTGTCGAACACGTACTCAAAGCCCACGCGGCGCAGCGCGCAAGCCAGGCGCTCGACGGTAGCCTCCTCGCGCGGAATGCCGAGCTCCTCGCCCCAGGCGCTACGCACGGCCGGCGCAATCTGCACCAGTACGATCTTGTCAGGATCGGCGAGAGCATCGAACACGGTCTCGGTATCGTCGCGCTCGCGCAGTGCGCCCGTCGGGCAATGCGTAATGCACTGGCCGCACGCGACGCAATCGGTCTTGCCGATCGGCGCGCGCCCGCGGATACCCACGGCGGTATGCGTGGCGCGGTTGGTCAGGTCCCAAATCCCTAGGCCCTGCACGCTCTCGCATACCTTGATGCAGCGCATGCATTTAATGCACTTGTCGTTTTCGCGGATGATGGGAAAGTCGAAGTCCCATCCCTCGCCCGCCAGATGCTTTTGGTAGGGCAAGTAGAAAATGCCCAAGTCGTTGGCGATGGTCTGCAGGTTGCAGTTGCCGCTGCGCACGCAGCTCGCGCACTGCGCGTCGTGCTGCGACAGGAGCAGCTGCACGTTGGTGCGACGGGCCTCGCGGGCTTTGGGGCTGTTGGTGTGGACCACCATGCCGTCGAGCACGTAGTTGTTGCAGGCGGCAACCAGCTGGTCGCAGCCCTCAACCTCGACCACGCACACGCGGCAGCCGCCGATCTCGTTCAGATCGCGCAGATAGCATAGGGTGGGAATCTGGATGCCGACGGACTTGGCTGCATCCAGGATCGTGGTGCGCTCGGACACCACGACCTCGCAATTATCGATAGTGAGCTTGGCCATATTGTGCGCTCCGTTTTCGGTGTTGTCACTGACGGTGGTTTTGTTGGGCTCTACCATTCCAGGTTCCTCCCTCCGCGGAACGCGCCAAAGCCAAAGTGATCGCAACGCAGGCAGCGGCTCGCCTCCTGGTGTGCCTCCTCCTCGGTAAGGCCTTGCTCGACCAGATCCCAATCGTGAATACGCTCGCCGGCCTCGCGCTCGCCCAGCTCGCAGCGGCCGCACTCGTGCTTACCCTTAAACTGGACGGTCGGCAGCTCGACCTCGAGTTTGATCTTGTGATCGAAGCCCAGGTAGCGGTCGATATTTGCCGAGGCCACGCGGCCGGCGTTGATGGCGCGGATAACGGTGGCGGGGCCGGTCTGACAGTCGCCGCCGCTAAAGAGGCCATCGAAGTTGGGCACGGCGCCGTCCGAGTCGGTGATGACGCAGCCCCACTTGCAGGCGATACCCATGTCCTCAAACGGCTTGGAATCGATGTCCTGGCCAATGGCCACGAACACGCGCTCGCAGGGAATGACGCGCTCGGGCGTCGCGGCGGCACGCGGGGCCGGACGACCGCGACGGGGCTCGCCGATAATCTGCGGCTGCACGCGCAGGCCGCTCACGCGACCGTCCTCGCCCGTCTCGATGGCGAGCGGCGCCGTCAGCTCCAGAACCTCGCAGCCCTCGGCCTGGGCACCGGCAATCTCGGCGTCCTGAGCCGTCATATCGCAGATGCGGCGGCGGTAGACAATGCTCACCTTTTCGGCACCGCAGCGCACGGCAGAGCGAGCCACGTCCATGGCCACGTTGCCGCCGCCGATGACGCACACGCGCTGGCCGCCCAGGTCGGGCAGCTCGTCGTCACCGATGGCGCGCAGCATCTTGACGGCCGACTCCACGCCGGGCGCCTCTTCGCCCGGAAGGCCGAGCTTCTTGTCGCTATGGGCACCGATGGCCAGGTAGACGGCATCGAACTCGTCGCGCAGACGGGCGAGCTCCTCGCCGTTCACGGAGTGGTCGAGTTCCACATCGATGCCGGCACTCAAGATCCAGTCAATCTCGGCCTGCAGGCGCTCACGCGGCAGACGATAGCTGGGGATGCCGTAGCGCAGCATGCCGCCCAAGTGGTGACGCTGCTCAAAGATGGTCACCTTATGGCCCATCACGGCCAGGTAGTAGGCGCAGGAAAGGCCGGCCGGGCCGCCGCCGATCACAGCGACGCGCTTACCGGTGTTGTCCACTACATGCGGCTTGTGGTCGTTGAGCTCACCGTGCTCGACGGCAAAACGCTTGAGGGCGAGGATGTTCATGGGGTCGTCGACCATGCCGCGACGGCAGTGCATCTCGCAGGGATGCTCGCACACCAAGCCGCAGACGAGCGGCAGCGGATTGTTCTTGCGGATGACCTTGACGGCATCGGCATAGCGGCCGGCCTCGACGAGTGAAATGTACCCGGGAATGTCGACGTGCGCCGGGCAGCCCGAGACGCACGGAACGCGGGCCTCGCGGTCAAAGCCGCAGGAGTGCTCGCGGATGTGGTGCTCAAAATCGTCGCGAAAGCCGCGAATGGCCGTGAGTGCCATGGCGCCAGCTTCGTAGCCGATGGCGCAGTCGCTCGAAAGGTAGATGGTGCGGGCCGTGCGCTCAATCAGGTTGAGCGTGGACTCATCGGCGCGGCCCTCGAGCACATCGGCGAGCAGATCGCTCAGCGCGCTCAGGCCCACGCGGCAGGGCGTGCACTTGCCGCAGCTCTGGGTGGAGCACAGGTTGACGAGCGCTGCCGTAAACTCAACGGGACACGGGGCGAGCGAGCTCACCGCCAGGCGACGTCCGAGCGCATCGTGTAGGTCGTCCATGACGGCCTGAGCGTGGCTGCGTTCCATTACATGCAGTCGTGCCATAAGATCCCCTCTCATGCGGCAGCCCGGAGGCGAGGCCGGGCGAAGTTGCTACACGCACAACACTGACCTAAAAAGTTGTTAGGTCTCCACGCGGTTCGGCAGGCGGTATAAAACGCGGCCCTCAGCGGTGCTAAACACCTTTACCGCAGATAAATGCCATATTTGATAAAACGCGTTACCAAATGACAATGCCCCGCCCACGCAATCACGTGGACGGGGCATTGCTCAAGTTATATAGTCAGCGGCTTTTTGCGCCGGCGACCTTCTGTCATTACTTAAGCTCGGGCCAGAAGTCCTTGTTGGCCTCGATCATGTCGTCGAGAACCTCCTTGGCGACCTTCATCGAAGGCACGGTCTTGTTGAGCGTAAAGGCCTTGAGCGCCTTCTCGTACGAACCCTCGATCGTGGCCTCGACCACGAGCTTCTCGGAGTTCAGCTGCTGCATCATGAGGCCCTGCTGGAACAGCGGGATGTTGTCGCGGCTGATAACCTCGGGGCCGTTCTTGCCAATGTAGGCAGGCAGCTCGACCATGGCGTCGTAGGGCATGTTGGGGATAGCGCCCTTGTTCTCGCAAATGACCAGGAAGCGCTGCTTGGTATCGTTCTTCAGAGCGATAGCCAGGTCGGCAATCCAGTCGCCGTGGCTGCCCGCATAGAACGTGCTCTCGTCGATCTCGCCCGTCTTCTCGTAATGGTCGATGCCGTCGAAGAGGTTCTTCTCGCGCGTCTCCTCGACCTCGTTTGCACGGGTGCGCTCGGGGTTGGAATGCTCGACGAACTCCTTCTGCTGCAGGTAGTAGTTCAGATACGTGTTGGGCAGGTACTCCGGGAAGCACTCCATGATCTCGTACTCGCCCTTCCAGACGTAGTACCAGCTGCCCTTGGTGTGGCGGTTCTGCTCGGGGTGCTCGTCGGTGGCCTCCTCGGGCTTCTTGGACATCAGCGAGCTCATGCCCTTGAGGTAGGAATCGGGCAGCAGAATCTCATGCTCCTTGATGTACTCGCGCAGCTGCGGGAGCACCTCCTCGCCCTTGTGGCGGATCGAGGTGAACCAACCAAAGTGGTTGAGACCGAAGTAATCGTACTCGACATCCTTCTTGTCGATATCGAGCGCGGCGCAAACCACGTCGATAATCGCGATCGGCATGTCGCAGATGTTGATGATGCGAGCGTTGGGGCGCAGGACGCGGCAGCCCTCGGAGACGATGGCGGCAGGGTTGGAGTAGTTAAGAATCCAGTAGTCCTTCTTGGCATACTTCTCAACGTCGTCAATCAGCTCGACCATGGGAAAGATGGTGCGCATGCCGTAGGCAAGGCCGCCGCAACCGCAGGTCTCCTGGCCCACGCAGCCGTGACGCAGCGGAATCTTCTCGTCCTGCTCGCGCATGGCATAGCCGCCCACGCGCATCTGGGCAAACACGAAGCTCGCGTCCGTAAAGGCAGTCTCCTTGTCGGTGGTCACCGTGAGCTTGATGTCCAGGCCGAGGTCCTCGTGCAGAATCCAGTCCACGAGCACGCCGATCTTGCGCTGACGCTCCTCGTTGATGTCGTACAGACGAATCTCGTCAACGTCGAGCTCGTCCTTGCGCAGGGCGATGGACTTGACGATGCCGGGGGTAAAGGTGGATCCGCCACCACACAGAGTAATGATCATTGTTTACTGCTCCTTCTCAATTGCGTTTTCGACCTTGTCGCGCATCTCGGCGACCTTCATGCCAAAGATGATCTGGATATTGTTGCCGTTGCGGTTGATGCCGCTGTTGGGCACGTGGTTGATGAGGCTCTCATCGATGAGGTCCGGGTTCTTAACGTTCACGCGAAGACGCGTAAAGCAGTTCTCGAGCTCCTCGATGTTGTCCTTGCCGCCAAGACCTGCGACCAGGTCGGCAATACCTGCATCGACGCCCTCTGCGGGAGCTGCGGCAACAGCGCCCTGCTTCACCGCGACAGACGCGGCGGCCTCGCCCTCGGCAACGGACTCGGCGAGCTCGGACTCCTCTTCGCGGCCAGGCGTGTGGAGGTTGAGCTTCTTAATAAGGAAGGTGAAGAGGAAGAAGTACAGCGCGGCGTTGACGACTCCGAGCACGAGCATCATCGGCCAGTTGGTCTTATCGACACCAAGAACCAGGTTGGAAACCACGATGTTGATGATGCCGCCTGCCGTCGAAGCGGGCACGGAGAGGACCTTGAGCAGGACCAGGAAGATACCGGAAAGAACCGAGTGAACAACAAAGAGCACGGGAGCGGCAAAGACAAAGAGGAAGTCCATGGGCTCGGTGACACAGGAGAGCACGGCGGTGATGATCAGCGGGATGATAACGGCCTTGGTCTTATCCTTGTTCCCCTTGTAAGCGGTGAAGATAAAGGCGAGGCCGATACCGATGTAGGGCCACAGGTTGTTGAAGGTATAGCTGTTGAAGTAGGTGCTATCGGAGAAGGGCTGGCCCGTCATTGCCATCTCGGCAACACGGATGGGATAGGCGCCGGCGATAACCTGATCGCCCAGCGTAAGGGTGCCGCCCACATCGGAGAACTGGAACGGGGTGTAGATGAGGTGGTGCAGACCGGTGGGAACGAGCAGCTTGTTGAGCATGCCGTAGATAAACAGACCGATGTTGCCCGACTCCTTAATGATGCCGGCAACGGAGGAGATGGCGCCCTGAACCGGAGGCCAAACGATGCAGAAGCCAGCGCCCATGATCCAGGAGATGATGATCATGATCAGGAACGGAAAACGAACGCCCGAGAACATCGAAAGGGCAATGGGGAACTGCTTGTTCGAGTACTTGTTGAACACGGCACCGGTGATGCAACCAAGAATGATGCCGCCAAACACGCCGGTATCGAGCACCTGAATGCCCATAACGGTGCTCTGGCCGGTTCCGGTAAGGCCGAGCATGCCGCTCGCTTCGGCAAGAGAGCCGGTGGCGTTGAGCACGATGTTGTTAGCCTGCAGGAACAGGAAGAACGACATCAGGGCAATCAGCGAAGCATGGCCCTTGTTCTTCTTTGCCATGGCGCCGGCGATGCCCACGCAGAACAAAATCGAGAGGTTGTTGATGATAAACATCAGCGACTGATAGACAACGGCGCCCACAAGCTGGAACGGACCGGAGCCCAGCACGGGGACCACGGCGCAGATGGTCTTGTTGGTCAGAATGATGCCCACGATGAGCAGGATGCCGGCAACCGAGAGATACATCATCGGCTGAACGATTGACTTCGCGAACACCTCCAACGGCGCTTTGAAATTGAACTTCTTTTTTGCGGTCATAGCGGTACTCCCCTTCCTTTTCCGCAAATTAAGATAGGTGTGCCCTGGACAAGACCGTGAGCCTTGCCTTATATCAATCGATGTGTGGGCACGTTATGCCTAGAGACCAGGTTCTCCAAGCAGGTTAACAATGTGATATGCGAGATAACTCTTCTCGGCATCGGTAACGACAACGTTATAGGTAGACGCTAAGTGGTCGGCAATTGACTCCGCACACGAGAACGCCCTCGGATACGCCGTTTCATCGATACGGAACAGCGCGTCGCCATTGACCTGCCCCGCCGCGGGATCGAGCGCCCGCTGCGCAAAAAACTGCAGATGGCGAACGAAACGCTCGTACGGCAACGAGGTGACGTCAAGGGTCGTGGCATAGTGCTCGGAAACAATCGCGAGCACGTCGCGAACAAGCTGGACCGAAACAATCAGACGGTCAGAGCGCTGCGGCATGGTGGCGTTGACGATATGCAGCGTAATAAAACCCTGCTCTTCTTCGCTCATCTGGATGCCCATATACTCCTTGATAATCTGCAGCGCACGGCCCGCAAGCGCATACTCCTTGCGATAGAACTGCTGGATCTCGAGCAGCAACGGATTCTCGCAGGGGACGCCCTTACGCTCGCGCTCCAAAGCAAGACTGATATGGTCTGCGAGAGCAATGAGAATCTTGTCGTTGATATCAACATTGAGCTCTCGACGGAGCATCTGAACAATGTCCTCGGAAATCACGAGGTTGACGGTGGGAATGGACTCCAAAAGATGTGCCAAGCGGTCAATCGTACGCGAATCCTGAGAAGTGCCCTCCTGCAGCGCATAGGTCTTTTCGACCGATGCTTCATCGATAGCGTCGCCGGCATGACGGCCAAAGCAGAGGCCTCGACCGATGACAATGAGCTCGGAGCCATCGTCCGAAGTGACCATTGCGACGTTATTGTTGAAAACTCGCTTGATAACCACGGTACCCACCACAAGAATTTACTCGGAAAGCCAGACGGCAGGCTCTTTAACAGCAACAGGGCCGGAAGCATGCTCACGAAGAGTCGAGTTCTCCGAACGCTCGCATACAATAACGAAGACCGTGGGATCGAAGCCGGCGGCGCGGACCGCGTCAAAATCGACCTCAACGAGGGGCTGGCCCGCGTCGACATGGTCACCCTGGGCAACAAGCGCATGGAAGCCCTTGCCCTCAAGTTTAACAGTGTCGATTCCGATATGCAGCATCACCTGAGCAGAGCTGTCGTCGGACATGATGCCCAGTGCATGCTCGGTCGGGAACAGCGCCGCGACGGTACCGGAAACAGGAGCGCACACCGTTCCCTCTTGGGGAACCACGGCAACGCCATCGCCCACGGCACGGCTGCTAAAAGCGGGGTCATTGGTATTTTCTAGATGAACAAGCTCGCCGGAAACAGGAGCGAGGATTTCGAACTCGGAAGTTGCAGTCTTCTGCTCATCCGAACCGCCCATCAGGCGAGAAAAGAAACCCATGGTGGCATGTCCCTTCATAAATATAGCCCAACCAAAATCAAGCGAATGCGTCCATAGAGACACATCCGTTCAAAGACTTTGGTTAGGCCCACGTCCGAGGGACTCGGTAACCTTCCGCATTTCTTTTTACGGGAGTTATTGTAGACAAGCCCAAAGCCAGAACAATCATTATGACCGGTGAGCGGTATTTTTTCTTCGATAAACGGTATTTAGGCGGCACTTAGGGGCGTTCCTTTCCCGCCGGCACTCGGGGACACTCCTCACTCTGGTGCATTGGGGACAGGTTTGTTTGCACCAGGTTGGTGCAGATTAACCTGGCCCCATTGCACCAATTTCGTATGCGCTAGACAAAGAGCTCGCATTCCTTCCGCACGACGCAAACCTTGCTCAGCATCTGGGAAACAGCGGATAGCTTGTTGGGATCAAGCTTACGAGCGCCTCGCGGGCATACGGCAATGCAGCGCATGCAGGAGATGCACGCCTCGCCAGCTGCTCGTTTGGGGTCACCCTTGTCGATAGCACAAACGGGGCACGCCGCGGCGCATGCACCGCAGGAGACGCAATCCTCTGTTGCCTCGGGTGCCATGCGGTGACCTCTGGCTTGTTTATAAGGACGATTGCCGGGAATAGAGGGCTCGGATGCATCCTCAGCCAACAGCTTTTGCTGAATTTGCTGCGCAAACTCTGCGAGCTGCGCCGCATCCTGCGCATCCGGACGACCGGCAGCAAACTGTCGCGCAATGGAATGTTCTGCAATGGCTGCAACTGCCGCGATTACCTGGAATCCCGCATGCTTCGCAACGTCCTCCAGCTCTACGAGCGTGTCCTCAAACGCGCGGTTTCCGTAGACGCACACCAGAACGGCCCGCGCTCCGTTGCCGTGAACCATGTTCAGTCGGTCGACCGCCACGGCAGGGACTCTGCCGGCATACGCTGGCACGGAGATAACAGCCACGTCGTCCTCAGTCATCGAGACAGCGCTGAAATCTAGCCCGCTATCGGTCAGATCGACGGTAACGGTCTTTTTGTCCAGCGCCCCGGCCACAAGGCCAGACACCTTCCGCGTTCCGCCCGTCGGACTAAACACAATTTCGAATACGCTCATCGAGGCACCCTCCCCCCTACGCCTGGCAACGCGTCAAGCCGTTTTCACATTCAGACAGAGTATACGGCGCGTGGGATCCCCGTTTTGGTGCACCAAACACCCCAATGCGCCCACCCTGCGCTGTCTGCCTCTTCGTTTTGCATAAATTACGGTACAGATTGTATATATTTACGGGATATCGCCGCGTTCTCCTGAGGTACCCCATCCTGGCCCGTGCAAAAAACGGAGTATTCTGCAACGTGACCGCGCCAGCACCGCCGCGGGTGGGCAAAACTGTAGGGCGCCGTATCGTTCTAAGTCCCGACATGGCGAGAATGACGCGCCCCTGCTCCGGAAAACGGCGAAATCTGACTCGGAACGCTCGCTAGGGATATCCGAAGGCCACCGTTGGCGACGTCGAATCATATGCAGACAACTCGAACTGCAGAATACTCCAAAAAATGCACGGCGCACCCCATAGGACCCATTGCTGCATGGCGGAAAATAGGTCCTCAGCATCCCCCAGATGCATTCCCGAGAAAATCACGTTTGAATTAGCGATGGACACGGCAAACAAAAGGGCCCGAGCGTTGTTTGCTCGGGCCCTTAGCTTGTCTCACGCTAGCGCGCGATGCGCATCTTACTTGCGCTTGCCGCCGCCGTCACCGGGGCGACGGGAGCTGCCGCCGCGCTTGTCACCACGGCTGTTGCCATAGCTGCCACGGTTATCGCGACCGCCGGCACGGCCGCCACGGGAGCCGGTCTGGTTGCCGCCACGCCCGCCACGATAGCCGCCACGACGCTCCTCGCGGGTATCGTCGTAGTTGCGCCAGTCATCGCGACGATCGCGGCTGGCACGCGGGTCACGACGATCGCGCGACTCGTTAGAACGACCAGCGCCGCCGCGGCCGCCATTGCCGCGAGCACCCTCGCGA
>CALEXE010000131.1:0-6185 GCA_937925265.1 uncultured Collinsella sp.
CTGGTGATCTCCGCCTTGAGAGGGCGGCGTCCTAAACCGCTAGACGAACGGGCCACATGACATCTGCACTGCCGTGCTGCGAGGAAATATATTACGGGACAAAAAACATCAGCGCAAGAAGAAATTCCAAATTGCCGAAAAAATTGTCGGCAGGTTATGGAACGCGCAGGTCAACTGGTTAGCTAGTTCAAGTTGAGATGAGCCAGGAGGGCTTCGCGGTTGTTGGGGATGTTGTCCTCGATCACGGCGTCGAGGGCGGCGTTGAGAAGCTGTCCCAGCTCCGGCCCCGGCTTGACGCCGGCGCGGATCAGGTCGCCACCATTGATGGCAAGCATCTTGAGTGTATAGGGCTCCCCCGCCTGCAGCAGATCGTGGGCGAGCGTACGCATCTCCTCGATCGTCTCGACGTAATAGAAGCACGAGGGCGCCTTGCCGAGCGTGTCGGCACGCTTAAGGTCCATGAGCTCGTCCATCAGACGCGGCGTATCGACACCCTCGCCCGAAAGCGCGCGCATCATATTGAGCAGGCAGGAGCGCTCGGGGCGCAGCGGCTTGTCATGGTATTTGATCAGCAGGCACACATCGCGCACCAAATCGTGCGAGAGCGCCAGGCGATCCATGATGACACGCGCCTTCTTGGCGCCGAGCTCGGGATGACCGTAGAAGTGGCCGCTGCCGTCGTGATCGACCGTAAAGCACTCGGGTTTGGAAACGTCGTGCAAAAACGCCGCCCACATAAGGCTCGACGAGGGCGCGACGCCGTCGCACAGCGCCAGCTCCCCTGCCACCGTCAGCACGCGGGCGATATGCTCGTAGACGTTAAACGCATGATAGACGCTGCGTTGATCAAACCCGCGAGCGGACGCGAGCTCGGGAACGGCGGCGCAAACAAGCTCGGGGTAGCGCAGCATCGCGTCTCCCCCATGGCCGGTCGAAAGAATGCCCTCGAGCTCAATGCCCACGCGCTCGCGCGCCACAGCATCGAGCAGCGGCGCGCACTCGGCAAGCGCCTGTTTAGTCTTAGGCTCGATCATAAAATCCAGACGGCAGGCAAAACGCACCGCGCGCAGCATGCGAAGCGCGTCCTCGTTAAAACGACGCTTGGGATCTCCAACGGCGCGGATGAGCTTGCGGTCTAGGTCGCCCTGACCATCGTAGCGGTCGACAAGACCACGCTCGGGATGCCAGGCCATAGCGTTAACGGTAAAGTCACGACGCGCCAGATCGTCCTCAAGCGACGCCGCACGCTCCACACTCTGGGGATGGCGGCCGTCGGTGTAAATGCCGTCTAGGCGGTAGGTGGTGACCTCAATGCGCTCATCATCGCAAATAGCCGTGATGCCGCCAAATTTTATGCCCGACTCAACCACGGCAATATCAGCCGCTTCGAGCGCCTCTTTGGACTCCTGCCACAGGCCGCTGCAGCACATGTCAACATCGTGGCTGGGGCGTCCCATCAGGGCATCACGTACCCAACCGCCCACGTACCAAGCCTCAAGACCTGCTGCCTCAAGCGCACGCAGGACACGGATAGAGGCATCGGTCGGCTGCGTACCGTTGAGCGAAACATTGCACATGCCTATGGCCTCCTGCGACTATCAAATTGGCTATCGATTGCGTCTGCAAGAAGTCTAGCAAGAAACAGCCTCCACTGCACACGCAAGTCCGATAAACAAAAACGCATCCGTCCTGGTCTAAGACGGATGCGAAATAATTAAACTATTCAGGCAAGGTGCCGGAACTAGCAAACCTGACGGATTGCAATACCCTTCTGATACTCATCGACCTTGGCAAAATCGCCCAGACCCGGGCACTCGACCACGTTGGCGCCGGTGGCCATCGAGAGGCGCAGGGCATCCTCGACGCGCTCGGGGGCGTCGTGCCACACGGAAAGGAAGGCGGCCAGCGAGGAGTCGCCCGCGCAGACGGTCGACAGCAGCTTGACGTCGAAGGTGCGGTTGGCAAACCAGATGTGCTCGCCGTTGGAGAAGTACGCGCCGTCGCCGCCGAGCGTCAGCAGTACATTCTTAGCGCCCTTGGCGTGCAGCTCGGCCATGGCGCCCTTGACGGACTCGTCGTCGCCACCGCTCACCTTAATGCCAAAGATGTCGAGCAGCTCGTCGTCGTTAGGCTTAATGAGGAGCGGCTCCATAGCAATGAGGTCGGCCAACTGATGGCTCGAGATATCGAGCACGAACTCGGCGCCCTTCGCCTTCACGCGACGCAGGACCTCTGCCAGGAAGCCATCGGAGGTGTTGGGGGGCAGCGAGCCGCTGATAACCAGGCAGGTCATGTCATCGAGCGAATCGATAAGCTCAAACATCTCCTGCTCGTTGGCAGCGTTGATGGCGGCACCGGCATTGACCATGTTGTACTCGGTGTCGGGACCGGCGTTGAGGAACACGTTGACACGCGTGATGCCGTCAGTCCACACGGGCTTGACGGGCACGCCCAGGGCCTCGGCGCCCTTAACGATATACTCACCCGAGAAGCCGGCGAAGAAGCCCAGGATCGTGGTGTCGACGCCGTAGTGGTCGAGCGTAAACGAAACGTTGAGACCCTTGCCGTTGGGGGTGTAGACAGCGTTACGGGTGCGGGTAACGGTGTTGGCGGTCAGACCATCGCAGGAGATGTTGTAGTCAATAGCGGGATTTGCAGTAAGCGTGTAAATCATGAATGTTCCTTTCACGAAGTAACGTGTTAATGAAAGTATATTCCACGCTTCGGCAAAAGGCTACAACAACTCGGTGAACGGTGTGGAAGCGATGAAGTACGGCAGGACACCTCTCCACCATGGCGGAACAAAAAAGGCGCCCCGGCCGAAACCGGAGCGCCGCATGCGCACGAATATGTCGCGTTTCGCTTACTTGCGATCGAGCTTGCGGACAGCAACGCGCTTGCTGTACTCGTCGACGTGACCAAAGTCGCCGATGCCGACGGACTCAGCAACGTTGGCGCCGGTGGCCATAGCGAGCTTCATGGCCTCCTCGACGTTGTCGCGATCCCTGTACCACTTGTGCAGGAACGCAGCGAGGGTGCAGTCGCCGGCGCAGACGGAAGAGACAAGCTTGATGTTGAACTCACGCTTGGCATACCAGATGTCCTCGCCGTTGGAGAAGTAAGCGTCACCGCGGCTACCACGGGTGAGCAGCACGTTCTGGACGCCGGCCTCGTGAGCCAGCTTCATGGCAACGCGGACCTCGTCGTCGGTGTCGACCGGCACGCCGAAGATAGCCTTCATCTCGTGATGGTTCGGCTTAATGAGCAGCGGCTTCTTGTGAGCGAGCTCCTTGAGCTTGTCGGAGGACAGGTCCAAGACGACGTCGGCGCCACGGGCCTGAGCGTGCTCCATGACCTGAGCCAGGAAGTCGGGCGTAGCTTTGGGAGGCACGGAGCCGGAGACGATCAGGCACTCAAGGTCGCCCGCGGTGTCCAGGATGTTGTAGAGCTCCTCCTGGTGCTGCGGCGTGATCGGAGCACCGGGGTTCAGGATGCCGTACTCGTGCTGGCCATCGTTGACGTAGGTGTTGATGCGCGTGATACCGTCGGTCCAGACCGGGCGGCAGAGGCAACCCAGGTTCATGACCTCCTCGACGATGAACTTGCCCGTGAAGCCGGCGAAGAAACCGAGCGCGACGGTGTCGACGCCCATCTTCTTAAAGGCGAAGGACACGTCGAGGCCCTTGCCGTTAGCCGTGTAGCTGGCCGAGCCGGTGCGGACGTTCTCATCGGGCTCGAGCGGAGAGCTCGAAACCGTCATGTCGACAGCCGGGTTAGCGGTTAGCGTGTAGAACATTTACAGTACCCCCTGTATATGTGAGGGCCGCGTGGCCGGCCCATTCCAACCACGCGGTTACCTCTGATACCAAATTAGCGAGCTGCGGACTCGAGCAGTGCCTTGACCTCGGCGGCGGTGTTGCAGGCGAGTGCCTTCTCGGCGAGCTCGTCGCACTCGGCCTTGGTCCACTGGCTGATGGTCTTGCGGGCGCGCAGGATGGACGGAGCGCTCATCGAGAACTCCTCCAGGCCCCAGCTGATCAGCAGCGGCTCGAGCAACGGATCGGCAGCGGCCTCGCCGCACATACCGACCATGATGCCGGCCTTCACGCCGCTCTCAATGATATTCTTGAGCGAGCGGAGCACGGCGGGATAGTAAACCTGGTACAGGTTGGAGATGGTGTCGTTGCCACGGTCGGCGCACATGGTGTAGCCGATCAGGTCGTTGGTGCCGATGGAGAAGAAGTCGGCGACCTCGGCCAGGCGGTCAGCGAGCAGCGAGGCTGCAGGCGTCTCGACCATGATGCCGACCTCGATGTTCTCGTTGAACTTGCGACCCTCTTCGGTCAGCTCGGTCTTGCACTGCTCGACGAGCTCCTTGACAGCCAAGACTTCCTCGACGCAGGTGACGAGCGGGATCATAATCTTGACGTCACCGAAGGCGCTGGCGCGCAGCAGGGCGCGGAGCTGGACCTTGTACTGGTCGGGGTTGGCCAGGCAGTAACGCACGGCGCGGAAGCCCATGAAGGGGTTCTCTTCCTTGACCATGTGCAGGTACGGAATCTCCTTGTCGCCACCCACATCGAGCGTGCGGATGATGACTGGAGCGCCCTTGAGCGCGCTGGCGACCTTACGGTAGGCGTTGAACTGCTCCTCCTCGGAAGGAAGCTCAGCAGAGTCCATGAACAGGAACTCGGAACGGAACAGGCCGATAGCCTCGGCATCGTGATCGAGCGCGTTGGGCACGTCATCGGGGTTGCCGATGTTGCAGGCAATGATCTTCTTGATGCCGTCGGCAGTCACGGACGGCTTGCCGCGGAAGGCCTCGAGAGCCGCCTTCTCGGCAGCGAAAGCCTCGGCCTTGGCAGTGTAGGCAGCGAGCGTCTCCTCGTCGGGATCGGCCTCGACGATACCCTTGCCACCGTCGACGACAACGGTCATGCCGTTGCGCAGTGCGGTGCAGCTGTTGGAAACCGAAAGGACAGCCGGGATCTCGAGGGCGCGCGCAATGATTGCGGAGTGCGACGTGCGGCCACCAGTCTCGGTGACGATACCGGCAACGTGCGCCTTATCGATCGTGGCGGTCATGGACGGCGTGAGGTCGTGCACGACAACGACGGTGTTCTCGGGCAGGACGGAGAGGTCGACGACCTCCTTACCCAGCAACTCGGCCAGAATGCCGGTACGGATGTCGGCGATGTCGGCCGCGCGCAGACGGAACATCTCGTCGTCCATGGACAGGAACATGTTCTCGAACATGGTCGAGGTGTCCATGAGCGCCTGCTCGGCGCAGGTGCCGCCGTCAATGGCGGCGTTGATGGCGTCGGTCATGCCCGGATCCTGAGCCAGGACAATGTGTCCGCTCATGATCTCGGCCTCGGCCTCGCCCACCGTCTCCTTCATGTGGTCGGCCTGAGCCTGGGTCTTCTCGCAGAAGACCGAAAGAGCGGACTGATAGCGCTCCTTCTCTGCTGCCGAATCAGCAACCTCGTGCGGCTCAAACGTCAAGTCGGGATCGACGGCGACCATGACGGTGCCGATACCGATACCCTCGGAAGCGTTGACTCCCTGATACATTCCCATTCCTCTCTCCGTGTCATGTGATAAAGCGTTTTGCCATATCCATGACAAAAGAGCGCAGCTTCCTTACAACAGGTCACTGCGCCCCCAAATATGAACTTAGTTGTTCAACATGCGACCCGTTTGAGTTCTACTCGCCAAGACCGCTCTTGATGAGCTCAATGGCAGCAGCCAGAGCCTCGGCCTCATCGGCGCCGTCGCACTTGACCTCGACCTCGGTACCGCAGGGGATACCAGCAGCCATGAGGGCCATCGGGGACTTGCCGTTGACCTCCTTCTCGGGGGTGACGACCGTCACGTCACAGGCGTACTTGCCCATGGTGGAGGCGAACAGACCAGCCGGACGCATGTGCAGACCCTGAGGATTAACGAGGGTAGCCTTCTCAGAAACCATAGTTGACTCCTTTTTTGTGTTTAACCCCTGTCATGCATGTGGCAGGAGTCAGATTCACGACGTTGTTTATATTAACTCACATCAAACGGTTTTTCATTGTGTTTCGCACGAATTGTTGGACAGATGTCGTTCGCTGTCCGCTCGCCTGCCGGGCGGGGCGGTTAAGTTTGCTGCTCTACAGTCCTGCGCAAGACGGAAAGCACATTAAGTGCTT
>CALEXE010000132.1:0-11439 GCA_937925265.1 uncultured Collinsella sp.
TCAGGAGCTTCACGAAATCAGTCAGATCGGTCATGGGCATCACCTCCCGTCGCATGGAGGGCGCTGCCCGGCACATGGAACTGCCGTCAACAATAACCAGTCTATCAAACTGCAGCCATAAATACGAATATATGTTCGATAATAACAACGACGTGACCATTTCAAAGCGCAGCCTTACGCAAGGATGTCGAAAGCTGCACTGTGCGATTTCATGTCCGCACGGACACTTATCCTTACGGCAATGTAGCTGCCTGTGAAACAGGCGGCAGTTGACGGAGAAAGGCCCTCACCGTGCCAGACAAAAAGACGCCGTGTATCTCGGCTATCGATACGACGAACTTTGCGCGTCAGATTGTGCTCGACTTCGAGTTTGCGCCGGTGTCAAGGCAGCGCCAGCGCCGCGGGTTGCGCAACGAGATTATCGAGGTCGGCGCGGTTAAGCTCGATAACCGCGGCAACGTGATGGGCGAGTTCTCGCAGTTTGTGCAGACGGAATATGCCGAAGGCGTTGCGTTCCCCGTTCGCGAGCTTACGGGGATATCGGCCGTGGACACCGCGATGGCCGATCCGCTCTACATGGTGATCAAAAGGCTCAGCGATTGGATCGGTCGCTACTCCGCCCAGGTGGTCTGTTGGAGCGGGGCGGACCGTCGACAGCTTTTGACCGAGTGCCAGGCAAAGCACATCGATCTTTCCGCATTTCCTGCGGACTGGGCCGACCTGCAGGCGTTTTACACCTCGATCATGGACGTGGGCAGCCACGGGCGCGTCTCTTTGAGTGACGCGGCAGCGTGGTTTGGCATCGATTTTGACGAGTCGACGGGCCACGCCCACAGCGCCCTTGCCGATGCGCGCGTAACCGCCAAGCTGCTCAAGCAGATGATGGACGGGGACTACCGTGTGAGCCCGCACGCCCAGGAGATCCGCCAGCGGTGGGGGATGGGCGAGCGAGCCCAGACGCGCCTTTCCAGCAGGTGCCCCGAGCTGGGCGACCTGCTGCTAAAGCTGAAGGCGGAGGGAAGGTAGGGGGCGGACATCATTGTCGTTTTCGCCTGCGAAGAAGGAATCAATTAACTACAAAGTGTGGATGGCTTCTAGTGAAGACTTAACCACCAGATTATGAAAGGGTTAGCGGGCCATTGGGGTTGCAGTGTTCACCCGTCGCAAGACGTCGCTCGTTCAAATTGGGACGCTCCGCATCCGATGAAATGGTTGATGCGGAGCGTCCCTAGAGACCTGTCTTCTGTTGCCTAATAGTAGAGTTCAATATACGAATACGCCTTATCAAAAAGAGCCTGGTCTTTGAGCTTGTAGCGCATCCAAAGAATGGCGCGTAGCTGCTTCTTGACTTCTTTGACGCCTGCTGTGGTTGCCTGCCAACCGTCGAATCGGGTGATCTTAACGATTTCGTCGATGTCGCCGACGATGTTTTCGACGATGATTGGCGTGTCCCCATTCTTTACACCATTGAAGAGTTCTGTGAGGGCCGCCTTGCCCTTGTCCTCCTCTTCTTCGGGCACGACTTCCTTTTCGGCCGCTCGAGCCTCTCTGGCGAGGTCGATGAGCATCTTGAGGAACTCGACGCTGTTGATGAGACCTTGCTCGTGACGTTCCCTCAGGTCCTCCAGGCGCTCGCCGAGCTTCTGGAACTTGCCATTCTTATCGTGCCTGCGGATTCGGGCGACGAGATCTATCTCCAGCTTACGCGTGATCTTCTCGGTATTGCTCTTGTCGTTGATGAAGTGCTCGATCATGTCCTCGTCGAGTTCAAGGATGTCGTCATCGTCTCGGACTCTCTCGACGGTGATGTTCTCGTGCACGAGCTCGATTGTCTTGGGCCCGAGCGCTGCCCAGATGAGCTTCCCGCGATTGTCTACCGGTCTCACGGAATCGTAGACCTGCGAGAGCCAGATGAAATCGGGCTTGTAGGGATTGAGACATGGGTCGGGCGAAAGGGCTTCCCACGCTCTGTTCAAGACCGAGAAGTCGGCCCCAAACTGGTCTTTCACCTTTGTCGTTGGCAGGCATTGTTGAGCTTCGAGAAGTGACTCCCAATCCGCGCTGCGGCGGTCTCTGACCGTTGAGAAGTACTCAAGACAGCAATGCATAAGCCCGGGTAGCTCGGCCTTTACCTCGTCGATGTTGGTTATAACCTTCTGCACCTCGGCCTCGTCGAAGTGCAGAGACTTGGCGACGTTGTCGAAGAGGCCGATATAGTCGACAATGAGACCGAATGTCTTCTTGTCGTTGTAGACGCGGTTGGTTCGACAGATTGCCTGCAACAGCGTGTGGTCGCGCAAGGGCTTGTCAAGGTACTGAGTTTGCAGGATGGGCGCATCGAACCCCGTGAGCAGCTTTGCAGTGACGATGAGAATCTTGAGCGGATCGTCCGGGTCGCGGAAACGGTCAAGGAGCTTTTCCTCGGCATCGCGATCTCGACGGTATGCCTTGTAGCGGTCTTCCTTGTCGTTGTTCGTGTCCATGACGATGGTGACTGCGTCAGTGCCCAAGAGCTTGTCGAGCTCCTCCTTATACAGCAGGCAGCACTCTCGGTCGTAGCAGACTACCTGCGCCTTGAAGCCGTCGGGCTCAACCTTTGACTTGAAGTGCCTGGCGATGTGCTCGCATACCTTGTGGATGCGGTCGGGGGCCTTCATGACGGACTCGATCTTGACGCGCCTGGTGAGTTCCGCCTTGTCCTCTTTGCTGAGGTCTCGGGTCATTTCGTCAAAGGCGGCGTTCACGACCTCTTGGTTGACGTGGAGCTCGACGGGAACGGTTTCAAAATGGAGCGGCAATGTGGCGTGGTCGCGGATGGAGTCGGCGAAGGAATAGCGGCTCATGTAGCCGGACTTGTCCTCTTTGGCACCGAAGGTGTGGAACGTGTTCTTGTCGGTTCGGTTGATGGGCGTGCCGGTCAAGCCGAAGAAGAAGGCGTTTGGCAAGGCGAGTCGCATCTTCTCGCCGAGGTCGCCCTCTTGGGTGCGGTGCGCCTCGTCGACCATGAGGATGATGTTCTCGCGCTCGTTGAGCGTCCCCGCAACCTCGCTGAATTTGAAGATGGTGGTGATGAGGATCTTTCTCATGTCCTGCTTGAAGAAGGACTCAAGCTCCTCCTTGCTGCCGGCGCTTGCGAGGTTGGGGATGTCGGATGCGTTGAAGGTCCCCGTGATCTGGGTCTCGAGGTCGATTCGGTCATCCACGATGACGACGGTCGGGTTCTTGAGTTCGGGGACCATGCGCAGCTTCTGGGCAGCGAATACCATGAGCAGTGACTTTCCTGAGCCCTGGAAATGCCAAATGAGGCCACGCTTCGGGTATCCTGCGCGGACGCGGTCCACGATGAGGTTCGCGCCCTCGAACTGTTGGTAACGACAGATCAGCTTGATGCGTCGATGCTTCTTGTCGGTGGCGAAGAGCGTGAAGAACTGGAAGATGTCCATGACGTTCGTGGGGGTTAGCATGGACGCCATGCTTCTCTTGACGTCGGCAAGTGTGCCCTCGCTCTTCTTGTCGCCCTCATGCCAGGGTCCCCACATCTCGGGAGGCATGTTCACCGACCCGTAGCGATAGCATTTTCCTTCGCTGGCGAAGTTGATGGCGCTACAGACGAACATCTGCGGGATGCTCTTCTCATATTTAGCGATGTCGCCAGCGCCGTCGAGCCAGGTTATCGAATCGCGCACCGGCGTCTTGAACTCGCCGATGACGAGCGGAAATCCATTGACAAGAAGGACGAGGTCGAGGCGCTTGCCGCCCTGCTCCTGGGGGTAGACCCACTGGTTGGTGACGATGTACTCGTTTTTGTCAAGATCGCCGTCCGCCGCCGTGCCAAAGAAGCGGATGGGGACCATGCGGCCGTCTTTGCCGTAGGGGAATGAGTTCTCCTCGATGACGAGCTTTTTGAACCGCTCGTTGGTGGAGACCAGGTTCTGCGGACTTGTGGACTGAATGAGGGCCCTGAGTCGGTAGATGATCTCGTCGGCGCGATCGGGGTCTTCTGCGATCTCCGGGTTAAGCCTGATGAGGGCGTCCTTGACCATGGGCTCGACCATGACGTCGGCATGGCGGCGCGGGAGGTCTTCGGCAGCAACGTATCTCCAGCCAAGGCTGGCAAGCGCCTCGACGCTCATTTGCTCGATGGTGTTGTCCTCGTTAAACATCTCCGAGTCCTAACTCCTGGTTCAAGATTTTCTTCGTCGTGGCGTTTAGCTCATCGAGGGCCTTTTGTACGGCAAATTTCGATTTGTCGACCTGAAGCACGAAGTCGGTGAACTCCTCCTGGAGTTCGAGCGGGGGAACTATAATGCTCGTCCTTCCAATTACGTTTAGATGGAGGTGTTTTACAGCAATCCCCTTAACGCCGCCTGTAAATTGGTCCTGCACTCTTGCGCTTTTTAGTTGTTCTCGTAGGAATACTCCATCAAGAATGTCGCGACGGTATTTGAGGACAGCGAGACTTTCGAATAGACCGATTGGAAAATCGACATCGACAATAGCCGGCATACCAAGTGATCCACTTTTTGTAAGAAGCACATCGCCGATTTGGGTTTCACAACGGTTTTGAATGGACTCATATTCATCCGTGCTTATATGCTTGATGTCGCTGAAATCTAGCTTGCCATCTGATGTGACATTCTTCGCAGAAATGAATGCAATTCCAGCTTCTTGATATTGGGGCGTTTTATGGGTGCCATCAGTAATTTTCGTGCATGCTTGCGAGAGGGGAATCAGCGGAAACTCTTTCTTGGAAAAAATTTCGACAAATTGTGATTTGACGACGTCATCGCAGGCTGTAAGCAGCTGCCTGTAGTGAGACCGCGTTTCTTGTGCGGTCCAGAGTATGTCGGCAAGTTCTTCTTGCTTAGCGATGTTGGGGAGCTCGAACTCAAATTGCGAAAGGCTCTGCCACTTGACTCTTGGCGAGAGGGAGCCTGCCGAATTGGTGACGGCGTGCTCGAATAGGGCGTCATTCTGGATGATGAACGGGAGCAGTCTCGGAGAGAGGTTGTCCTTGGGGGCGATGACGGTGATGTCTCCGGAGCAGATTCCGTCGAATGGGGCGACGGCTGCTTTACGTAGGTAGGCCCTACGACGCCCGAATAGCACCTGCCCCTTTGAGAAAGCCTTAGTGAAGGTGGTCCTGACACCTTCGTCCCAGTGGGCGAGTTCGACCTCGCCGGGGTCTAGATGCTCAAGGCCGACCGTCGGCAGCTCTTGCCCCGCAGGGACCTTCTGTTTTATTTCGCGGGCCACATCGCCCAGGCAAACGTGGGTCATGTTACTCACCATCGTTTTCATGCAATTTCGCAGCAATATTATCGAGCAGGGACGCGGCCTCTGTGGAGGCGGCTCTCCAGCTTTCTACCGTCTCCTCGATGCTTCTATCGTCAGCATTTTCATCATTGGCGGGCTTCACGTACAGAGGGATGGAGAGCGAGAAAGCGTTGTCCTCGAGCTCACTAAACGATGCGTGGGATGAGAAACCTTCGATGTCCTCGTCAGATCGGTAGGCATCGACGATTCTCTTGATGTGTTGAGGCTCAAGGTAGCTTTGCGCGTTCTTGCGGGTTACCTCGGCAGAGGCGTCTACGAACAGTATTTTCTTGCTTCGATTCGGCGCTTTCTCGCTGCGGCAGATGAGGATGCAGGCCTCCATGGGCGAGTTGAAGAAGAGGTTTGCGCCGAGTCCGATGACCGCCTCAACGAGATCGCTTCTCACGAGCCTTTCGCGCATCTCCGATTCCTCGTTGCGGAAGAGTACGCCATGGGGAAGAAGGATGGCGCACCTTCCACTCCTCGGGTCCATGCTCTTGAGGATATGCTGTATGAAGGCATAGTCGGCCCGCCCCTGCGGCGGGGTGCCGAGGAAGTTGCGGCCGTAGGGGTCCGACGCGAACGCCTCGCGGTCCCATTGCTTGATCGAATAGGGAGGATTAGCGAGCACCATATCGAAGGTGCGTAGCTTTCCCGCCTCGAGGAAGGCTGGGTGCCGCAGCGTGTCGTCGTTTGCAATCTCGAAGTCCTCGACGCCGTGCAGGAATAGGTTCATGCGTCCGATGGCGGAGGATAGCTGGTTGATCTCCTGTCCGTAGGCGTGAACGTTACGCCATTCCTCTCCGTGCTGTTTGAGGTGGGCGATGGAGGAGATGAGCATGCCGGCGCTGCCGCAGGTGGGGTCGTAGATGGACTCGCCCGGTTTGGGTTGGAGGATCTCGGTCATCAGATGGACGACCGTGCGGTTGGTGTAGAACTCCTGTGCCGTGTGCCCTGAGTCGTCTGCGAACTTCTTGATGAGGTACTCGTAGCCCTGACCGAGTTCGTCCTCGGGACAATTGGCGATGGAGAGCGTTATAGCGCTGAAGTGCTCGATGAGGTCCTTGAGCAGGCGGTCGGGAAGTCGTTTCTTGTTAGTCCAGGCGGCGTCGCCGAAGATGCCACGCAGCTTGGAGCCGTTGGCCGTCTCGATGACGCGGAAGGCGCCTACGATCGCCTTACCGACGTTTTCCGTTGCCTCACGGATATCGCACCAGTGGGCGCCGTCCGGGATTGCGAAGCTGTGGTTCTCGGGAAGGGCTGCGAACTCCGCATCTCCGCCGGAGGCTTCCAACGCTTCGGCGGTCTCCTCGTCGTAGACGTCGGAGAGACGCTTGAAGAACAGCAGCGGGAAGATGTACTGCTTGTACGACCCGGCATCGATGTAGGTGCGTAGCAGAACGGCCGCGTTCCATAGATGGTTGTTTAGCTCTTCCTGGGGGATTCTACTCTCCATCGACATAGCCTCCCTTCGTTAGCAGATCGAGGAGCCTCTCCTCGGATTCCTTCGTTTGCTGGAGGAGGTCGTAGAAGCGTTTTCTTGTCTCCGTCGGCGGCTCGACCTTCTCGCGTTTTCTTTCGACGTAGTTGTTCGCCGAGAGCACGTATCCCTCGCGTTCGATGTCAGCGAGCGTTGCTATGGCGCATTTTTCGACGACGGGCTCGTAGGAGCGATAGAGGGAGAGCATCTCCTGCGCATTCTCTTCCGAGATCACGTTCTGCGCGCGCTGAGCAGTGAAGATCTTGCTGCCGTCGATGATGCAGACACGCCCTTGGTGCTCGGCGGGTTTTTCGTTTCTGAGAAACAGCACACAGGCGGAGACACCGGTGCTGTAGAAGACGCCGCTCGCGAGCGAGATCACTGCCTCGACCTTGTCCGACTTGAGCAACTCCTTGCGGATGGTGCCCTCCTTGCCGCCGTGGAACAGTGCGCCCTGGGGCAGCACTACAGCGCAGCGACCGCTCTTCTCGTCCATGGAGCAGACCATATGCTGCACCCATGCGAAGTCCGCCGACTTGTCCGTGGGGACGCCCCAGATGTTGCGGCCCCACGGGTCCGAGGAGAACTCTGCGGATCCCCAGTTCTTAAGGGAGAAGGGCGGATTGGCGAGGACGCAGTCGAATGTCCTGAGGGCATTCCCGGCAAGGAAGGCGGGGTCGCGCAGGGTGTCCCCCTGGGTGATGCGAAAGTCCTTCGCACCGTGGAGGTAGAGGTTCATGCGTGCTATGGCAGACGTGCTTAGGTTCTTCTCCTGGCCGTAGAGCTTGCCGTAGGCGAGCCTCGAGTTGTCCATCTGACGTACTGCCTCGATGAGCATGCCGCCCGTGCCGCATGCGGGGTCATAGACGGTCTCTCCGGGCTTTGGCTCGAGCAGGGAGACCATCATCTTCACGATCTCCCTCGGGGTGTAGAACTCGCCGGCGTTCTTCTTCTGCATGTCGGCGAACTTCTTGATCAGGTACTCGTAGGCGTCGCCCATCATGTCGGCGTTATAGCTACTGTTGCCGAACTTCTTTGCAGAGAAATGCTCGATGAGGTCTTTCAGGCGTTCGTCGGAGAGCTTGCCCTTGTCCGTCCAGCTCGCGTCGTCGAAGCTGCTGAAGAGGCCGCTGAGGGTATCGGGGTTAGCGCGCTCGATACCCACCATGGCGTCAACGATTGCTTTGCCGACGTTCGCGCCGGTGTTGCGCACATCCTGCCAATGGCAGCCGTCCGGCACCGCGAAGCTGTGGTTTTCAGGCAGGGCGGCGTAGTCTTCGTCTCCGCCCGACATCTCTAGAGCCTCGGCGGCCTCCTCGTCGTAGACGTCTGAGATGCGCTTGAAGAAGAGCAACGGCGTGATGTAGCTCTTGTACTCGTCCTGGTTGATGGGGCCACGCAGGATATCGCAGGCTCCGAGTAAGTGGTTTCCCAGCTCGGATTTACTTATCGGTTCTTCAGTCATTCAGGTACCTATGAGCTTAAAAATACAAATTACAGCTCTTGTGATTATACCGTCATATTTGCCGAGGTAAATGAGCTGAGCATCGCCGACCATTCAGACATCCTGCGCCTGTAAATCACAATTTAGCTGCTGGGGGTGCGCGGCATGACAAGGTATAGATTCGACCAGATAGCCGAGAACAGCACCGCCAAGAAAAAACCCGAGGAAAGCGATCGCAACCGGTACGTTGGACTGGAGCACCTTGATCCGGGCACTCTTGAGGTGACCCGCTGGGGCGCCGAGGTTACTCCCAAGGGCGACAAACTGCTCATGAAGAAAGGCGATGTCCTGTTCGGCCGCCGAAGGGCCTATCAGAAGAAGGTCGGCATAGCACCCTTCGATGGCATCTTCTCGGCTCACGGGATGGTGCTGCGCCCGAAGGCCGATGTCGTCGATCCGATGTTCTTCCCGTTTTTCATCAGCTCCGACATGTTCCTTGACGAGGCAATACGGGTCTCCGTCGGCTCTCTTTCGCCGACGGCAAACTGGAAAGATCTCCGGACCTTGGAATTTGACTTGCCCTCGCCGGGAAAACAACGCGAGCTTGCCGGCATCCTCTCGGAAGCCGAGAGCCTCAAGGGGCATTATCGTAAGCTGCTCACGACCTGCGACGACGTCGTCAAATCACAATTTGTCGAGATGTTCGGACGTCTGAATAGCACGGACTTGAAGCCTCTCAAGGATGTGTGTTCAATTATTACTGATGGAACGCACCAGCCCCCGAAGTTCGTTGACAGGGGAATCCCGTTTCTTTTTGTCAGCAATATCACCTCAGATACTGTTAACTACGATACGAATAAGTTCATTTCCGTAGAAGACTATGAGCAGCTTATCCGTCGAACTCCGATTGAGGTCGGTGATGTCCTTGTTTCTGCCGTGGGCTCGTTTGGCCATCCTGCGATTGTCGAAGACGATAGGCCATTTTGTTTTCAGCGCCATATCGCATACCTAAAGCCTCGGCATGATTTGATCGACAGCAATTATCTACACGCTGCCTTACTTTCTGAGGACGCACAAAGATATATGGATCGGTGCGCAAAAGGCGCCGCCCAACGAACCGTAACTTTGAAGAGTTTCAAGGAAATGAAGGTCCCGGTTCCCCCGTTTTCCCTCCAGCAGGAGTTCGCTGACTTCGTCGCCCAGGTCGACAAATCGAAATTTAAGTTAGGTACCTGCGGTGGGATGCTTTGACGTTGCGCTGGTCGACCATCGCGTACCTTAATGTGGTGTCTATTTTTTTATGGCCAAGGAGCACCTGGACTTGTTCGATGGGCATTCCTTTGTCGATTGCCTTTGTAGCAAGCGTTCTTCTGAACTTATGAGGGTGGACCCTTCCTAAATCAAGCTCGCGCCCCAGTTTTCTAAGCAGCGCCTCGACGCCGCCAATTTGTAGCCTCTCGTGTGGCGCCTTGCTCGATACGAAGAGTGCTTCCGAGCTGTCCATTCGGGTTGACAGGTAATTCTCAATATGGACTTTAGTCTTTGCGTCAAAATATACGATGCGGTCCTTATTTCCCTTGCCGTGTACGATGCACTCACGATTGATGGTGTCGATGGAGCTCCTGTCCAACGAGACAAGTTCGCCCACACGCATGCCCGTGGAGCGCAACAGGTCGATCAGGGCAAGGTTTCGGGGCGACCCGCAGTTATCGCAAAGAATCTCAACGACTTCATCGCTATACGTTTCCTTTATGGGTTGCGGAGCCTTGACTCTTTTAATGCGTCTAACCGGGCTCTTAATGATATGGTCCTCGTCTTCGAGCCATGAGTAGAAGCTTGAGATGATTCTTCGGACATTGTCGACGGTGACGCGACTGACGCCGGCTTTTTGCTGATAGTCGGAAAGATAGGACCTAATCTCTTCGGTTCCCAGGTCGCAAGCTGGTGTATCGAATGATTCAAGCATTTTATTGATGGTGGTTTCGTAGTAGGAGATGGTCCTATCCGAGCAGCCTTCGAGGCGTTTTGCAGACAGAAAAAGATCCAGGAATGATTCGCTTTCACCGTCGCCGCAGTCTTCAGCTAATTGGCTTTCATCGAAAAGGCAGTGCGATAAAACCTTTTTGAGCTGGCGGTTCTGCTGCGTGGTCAGGTAGGGGAGCATGAGACGGGTAATTTCTCTAGCCGTTTTCGTGAGATCCATGGTGGCGTCCTTCCTTGCACGGTGGGTGGCGCTATTTCCCTTTGTTTACCCGTGCGTTATGGAAGGGATGCCGGGTGGCACTTCCGCTGGGCCGCGTCAAGGGAACCCGTGAAACCCCGCGCAGACCTCCGCATCACTCCGGTGCGGCTTTGCCTGCAGAGTGAGATGTTCAGAAGCGTTTTATTAACGGGGGATGTCTTTCGGATTCTTTTGATGGGGATGTGGAAACACTGATGAAGTTTACGAATAGCGAGGTTGAGGGGTTCGCCTGTGCCCATCGCCTCTCGTGTGCGGATGGATGGTGCCGGTGGTTGTTTGAGACTGCAGTCGCGCCGACGGGATTGGTTGGGGTCGGTACAAGGCGAGCACGCCCCATGCCGTTATGGTAGATGCATCTTTGTCGATAGAGCGCTCGATTAATCTACGCGGGAGCGCTGAGAAGATCTTCCAGCATCGGGTCTACCCCGGCGGCGACCATGCCCTCGATCAGGTGCTGGGCGTGGAACCGACCAACTGTCCATGCGATATATGAAAGCATCTGATAAGCGCGCTCCTTGATATCAAATGCAGCTTTGCTTAGAACGATTGCCTCTGCGATGTCGGCAAATGCGTCGTGATCTCCCCATGTCTTACAGGCTTGTATCATGCCCTGGTCGATAGCATCCATAACAAAGGCGCCGGATCCGTCCGCAACGCACGCGCCGTCGGCGAAGAGCTTCCAGCTGGACGGCTCACGCGAGTCATCTCCAAGAAGCTTAATCTGCAACACATGCGGATTGCCAGCAACGCAGAGCTCCTCCTCGAGCTTCTGTACCGTAAAGCGCATCTGGTGGGAGAGGCTGCTCTTGACCATGGACGAGGCGTAGCCGCTCGGCTTGTCCAGAAGATGTATTCGTTTTGGCTTGGCTGCCAGGTTGTGGAAGTTGCGCTCACTGCGCACGGAGAAATTGTCCATACGGACTCCTTTCATCGATGTTGGCAGGGCCACCGTGCCTC
>CALEXE010000133.1:0-6563 GCA_937925265.1 uncultured Collinsella sp.
CCTCAGGCCGCCGGCCTCCTTGTCGAGCACCGTAAAGCGAACGGCGTCCAGGTGCTCCAAGATGCTGATGGCACGTTTGCGCGACACACCCAGGGCCTCGCGCAGCACGCTCGTGGTGGCAGCGCCACCGGCATCGGCGATAGCGGCGGCAACGAGCTCGCGCGCATGGGACTCGGCGGCAGCGGACAGGGCAACGTCGCGCTCGACCTTCACGATGGAACGGTTGAGCGAAAGCTCGCGCAGGGCACGCGTCATGGTGTCGCGATCGAGCAGCAACTGCTCGCCCACCTCGGGCAATGTCGGTACATCGAGGCCGGCTTCGTCCAGCAAGGCAACGATACGTTCGCAGGCCTCGCGCACCACACGCGCCGCGGCGGCAGCGGAGTGCGGGTCGAACACCTCGGCGCCCTCGGAGGCACACACGCCGCGCGAGCAGCCCTCGTAAATCAGGGCCGCGGCAACGCCTTCATCAGCGGCAGGCCACGCAGCATGGGCAACGGCGCCGGGCGTAAAGCCTGTCTCCTTGGGAGCCGCCGCGTGCATGGCTGACAGGGTCGCCGCCAGTGCATCCATCGCGGCGTCGAGCACCACGGCGTCCGCCAAGAGGCCCGCATCACCCACGGCAAGCTTGCGAACGGAGCCCTGCGCCACCAACCCGCGCAGTGCGGCATCGACCTCGCCGACACCAAGATCCAAAGCCTCGGCAACATCAATCGCCTTAACCGGCAGCGTCCGCAACGCCAGCCAAGCGCCCACACCGCCCGCGATATCGCCGGACTCGAGCGCCGCGTACAGTGCACGCTCCCCATCAGCAAGCTCGCGCGAGCGGCGGCAGCACGAAAGCAGCACGCGCCCGCCGCCGATAAGCATCACGGGCGAATAGGACAGCACCACGGCATGGTCGCCGGCGCGCAGCGGCAGCGAGTTTTCCAAGCGCACCTGAACAATACGGGCCTCGCCCACCGCCATGGGGGCCTCGCCCTCCATGAACATGATGCGACCGACAACCTCGGCCGTACCCGCCATCACATGCACGCGCGCGCCCGACTCGAGCACGCGCGGCTTGGCACCCTCGCGGCCCAGGTAAGTGAACACCATCATAAAGCGCATCGTCTGGCCAAAGCGACCCTGCACGCCGAGCATCTCTCCGCGATCGAGCGCGGCGACGGCATCGCCCACCAAGTTGAGCGCCACACGCTGACCGGGCAATGCCCGCGGCGTATCGCCATGCACCTGAATCCCGCGCACGCGACAGACCGTACGCGACGGCAGCGCGACGAGCTCATCGCCCACCGCAACCGGCGCATCGTGCAGCGTTCCCGTCACGACGGTGCCGACGCCCTTGATCGTAAAGCAGCGGTCAATCGGCAGGCGCGGCGCGGCATCGCTCCGCTCGGCACGCTCGCGACAGGCATCCCAGCAGGCACCCACCTGCTCGTCGAGCACGGCGAGCAGTCGTTCGATCCCCTCGCCTGTCTTGGACGACACAGGCACGATCGGCGCGTCCGCAAACACGGTGTCCGACATAAAGTCATCGACATCAAGCTCGGCAAGCTCGGTCATCTCGGCATCAGCCAGGTCGCACATCGTCAGCGCGACCACCATGTGTGTGATGCCCAGCAGCTCCAGCACATGCACGTGCTCGCGGGTCTGCGGCATCACGCCCTCGACGGCCGAAACCACCAGCACGGCCACGTCGATACCCGTGGCGCCCTGCACCATGGCACGCAAGTAATGCGCATGGCCCGGCACGTCGACCAGGCCAACGATCTTGCCACTCGGCAGCGCCAGCTCACCAAAGCCAAGCTCAACGGTCATGCCGCGACGACGTTCAACTTCCAGGCGGTCGGGGTTTTTACCCGTCAGCGCCTCGATGAGCGCCGACTTACCGTGGTCAACGTGGCCCGCCGTGCCAACGATAACGGGACACTCCACCAGCGCCTGAACCTCACTCATCGAACAATCGCCTTCTCAACGCACGCGACGAGCGTCGATGCCGCCGTCTCGATATCGCGGTCGCCCACGAGCGTGCGCACATCAAACAGAATGCGGTCGTGCGAGGCGCGCGTGACGACCGGCGTATCGAAGTCTTGAACGAGCGAGCGTTTGAGCGCGTCGACCGTCAGGCGCTCGTCAACAAGACACACGGCAACGCACATCGTGGGCAGCTCCACGGTAGGCAGCGAGCCGCCACCGGGGGTCGACGATTCCTCGACAATTTCCACCTGCACGGCACACGGGCAGCCAGCCTTATCGAGCCCGGCGACCATACGATCGCGAAGCTTGCGGGCACGTCGCTCCAAATGGGCCTGCGGCAGCGTAAGCATGCTGAGTACCGGAATATCGCGATGGGCAACATCGGCGCCGTCCATGTAGATACGCAGCGTGACCTCGAGCGCCGACAGAGCCAGCTTGCCAGGACGCAGGGCACGCATAAGCGGATGCGACCCGCAGGCCTGGACCAGCTCGCGGCGGCCCATGATAATGCCCGCCTGTGCGGCACCGAGCAGCTTATCGCCCGAGCATGATACGATATCGAGCCCCGCCGCGACCGAAGCCGGCGTGGGCTCCTCACCGCCGCGCACCAGGATGTCGTCGGGCAACAGCGCGCCCGAGCCCTGGTCCTCGTAGAACAGCAGACCATGCTTGTGGGCCAGGGCGGCAAGCTCCCGAGAGCCCACCTCCTCGTGAAAGCCCTCGATGCGATAGTTGGAAGGATGGACCTTGAGGATCATGGCCGTATCGGGCGTGATGGCGCGCTCGTAGTCCGACAGGTGCGTGCGGTTGGTGGCCCCGACCTCGACGAGCTTGGCACCCGAGGCCTCCATGACGTCGGGGATACGGAAGCTGCCGCCGATCTCGACGAGCTCGCCACGGCTGACGATGACCTCCTTGCCTGCGGCATGGGTCGCCAGCACCAACAGCACCGCGGCGGCGTTGTTGTTGACGACCAGCGCGTCCTCGGCACCGGTGAGCGAGCGGATCAGTTGCGCGGCGTGCTCCTTGCGCGACCCGCGCGAACAGGTGTCGACGCTGTACTCGAGCGTGCTATACCCGCGCGCAACCTCGGCCACTGCCTTTGCCGCCGACTCCGCGAGCGGGGCACGGCCCAGATTGGTATGGATGACCACACCCGTGGCGTTGACGGCGGGGCGCAGGCTCGGCAGCGCGGAGCGATGCGCACGCCACTCGATGGCCGAGGCCAGCTCGCGCTTGGAACGCGGGGCGGCACCGGCGCGAATGGCGGCGCGCTCCTCGTCGAGCTCGGCCGTCACGGCAGCATGGACCACCGCGTCGCAGGTCTCCCCCGCCGCCTTCACCACCGGCCACTCGGCAAGCAGCTCATTGACGGAAGGAATGGCGCGCAGGCGGGCGCGCACCTCATCGGACATGTTCTGGCTATCGCTCATGTGCGGCCTTTCAAAAGAAACGTGAATCAGTCGAATACATCAGCTGAGTCAATTACTCGTCATTATCCTCGCGCGCCGCGATCTTTTCCACGCGAACGGCGTTTTCCTGGGTGAGCGCGGCACCCGTCAACGGGTCCCAACGTAACGGCGTATGGTCGAGCGGGCCCACGCCCAAGGCTTGAGCGCCACCGGCATCGGCACCAAACGAACGCCCACCGGGGGCGGCCGAGGTGAAGATGCACGCCGGATGCAGATACGGCGTCGTCTCCACGCGCACGCGGTCGCGGCCCATATCACTCACGAGTTCGACGATCTCGCCGTCGGCGATGCCCATGTGCGCGGCAGCATCGGCATTCATCTGCACGGCATCCAGGTCCGACCCAGCCTCGGCGGCACCTTGGGCTGCAAGCCTTCGCGAGGTATGCGACTCAAAGGGACGGTTGCCGCTAATGAGGCGAAACATCCCCGGGCCGGGCTCCACCATGGGAGCGATCCAGTTGGGTACACGACCCAGGCCAGCTCGTTCCCATACGTCGCTTGCCAGCGCAATTTTGCCGCCATCCAAGGGAATCGCCGGCTCGCCCGTACGCGACGGCAACGCAACACCCGTGTCGGCCCAGCCGCGCTCCTTGAGCTCGTCCAGATCGATCCCAAAAGGCGCCACCTGGGCAGCCGCCAGGTCGTCAGACGTAAACCGGAAGTACTCGCCAGCCCCACACGCCTGCGCCAGAGCGGCAAAAATCTCCCGACCGGGACGTGTGTCGTCATGCTGCACAGGCAGCACGGCGTTGCGGTAGAACACCCGCGAATCGTTGGCACCCACGACTGTGCCCACACCGCGGTCGGCCTCCAGATACGTCACGTCGGGCAGCACGAAGTCAGAAGCACGCGCCGTCTCGGACCAGCGAATATCAATCGTCACGAGCAAGTCGAGCTGCTGCAAAATACCCAACCAAGCCTGCGCATTGCCATAGCCCGCACCGGGGTTACTGGCATAGACGATGAGCCCACGCAAATCACCGGCCAGTATCGACTGACCGATGGTCGTGCACAGGCCGCGCACCGGATCGACCAGTGGATAGCGCTCGGACCCCAGCTTGGGCCCGCGAGGCACCGGCGGCATCGCAAAGCGTGCGGGATCGAGGTCGCCCAACACAAGCGGTGTGGACGGGTTGAGGGCACCGCCCGCGTGTCCGATGCAGCCCAGCAGCACATCGACCAAGCAGATAGCGCGTGCGGTCTGGGTGCTATTGGCATACGCGATACCGATGCCACCATGAAAGCCCGCATCCACCACAGCGGCAGGCGCGGCGACAGCGAGATCGCGCGCCGTGGCGGCGATCTCTGCGGCCGGCACGTCGCACATCGACTCGGCCCACTCGGGCGTCCAAGCACGGGCCGCCTGCGCCAGCTCGTCAAAACCCGTGGTATAGCGGGTCACGAACTCGTGGTCATACAGGTCCTCGGCAATCAAGACATGCGCAATACCCAACAGCAGCGCCAAGTCGCAGCCCGGGCGCACGCGCAACCAGCGGTCGGCAAGTGCAGCCGAGCCGCTGCGCCGGGGGTCAACCACGATAATCTTCGCCCCACGGCGACGGGCATCGTTGAGCGCGTCAACGGCCCCCATCGTCGACGAATCGACAATGGAACGCCCCAGGTACATAATGCAATCGGTATGCGCCAGGTCGGAGGCGGGACTGTAGCCCAGGCTGTGCTCCCAGCCGGTAAGTCGGCTTACCTCGCAGGCACCGTCGGCACCGTACACGTTGGGCGAACCCAGCGCGTGCATAAGACGATAGCCCCAGTAGCGGTCGAACGAGGGCACGCCGAGCGTCATGCCCAGCGCACGGGGCCCGCGCTCGTCAACAATCCCCAAAAGACACTCGGCAATCTGGGCAAACGCCTCATCCCAGGAAATCGCATCAAACCCCGAGCCATCAGCTCGGCGGCGCATGGGATGCAAAATCCGATCGCGCTCATCAAACGGCATGGACAGGCGATGCCGCCCGCGGGCGCACAGGGCACGCGCCGCGCATGGATGCCCCGGCACCGGCAACTCGGCCACCACACGACCGTCCTCAACGCGTGCCGCAAAGGCGCAATCGGCATAGCATCCCCCGCATGTGGTCACCACGGCGCGACCGTCACGCTTCACAGCAGATGCCATCTCGATTACCCCTTTCACCAGCCAAACAGAACAGGCCAACAGCCCGGCAACGAGCCCCAGACCAAAAAAAGCCTCCCGCACGGCAACGCCCCGCGGGAGGCCCGACGTCAAACAGACGGTACCTTACGCCTCGGACTTCTTGGCGTAGATAAACCAGTAGCCGAGCGCAACCAGAACCGCGCCGCCCACGATGTTGCCCAGCGTGGCGGCGGACAGGTTAAACGCAATGCCCGCGGCGTTGAGTGCATCGGCGCCGGCGACGTCGGCACCGTAGCCGCATGCATGCATCACGGCACCCATGGGCAAAAAGTACATGTTGGCAACGCAGTGCTCAAAACCGCAGGCCACAAACGCGGCAATGGGCAGCAGAATGCCCACGACCTTATCGACCACGGTCTTGCCGGCGGTACCGATCCATACGGCCAGGCACACAAAGATGTTGCACAGAATGCCGCGGAAGAAGATGGTGACGGCGCTGATCGTAACCTTACCGGCGGCGACACTCACCATGGTGTTGGCGACGGCCTCGCCGTTGAGTTTGTAAATGGCTGCCATGTAAATCAAAAAGACAACGAACAGGGCGCCAGCAAAGTTGCCGATCCACACAATAGCCCAAGCCTTGAGCATCTGGACGAGCGTGATCTTTTTGCTCTTAAGCGCGCAGACCATAAGCGAGTTGCCGGTAAACAGTTCCGCGCCGCAAATGAGCACGAGCACCAGTCCCAGGCAAAAAGCAAGACCGCCCACGAAGCGCTGGGCGCCCCAGCAAAGCGTGGGATCGCTCAGAAAGACCGTGAAGAACAGGCCGCCGAAGGCGATGAACGCGCCGGCGAACATGGCGAGCAAAAAGGCCTTCGAGACCGGCAGGTTGGCCTTGGTAACGCCTGCGGCCTCGGTCTTCGCCTCGATCGCGGCGGGCGCCAGGCAATCGGAGGTGGGGTATTCTGCCTTACTCTGTGCCATGGAAATCACTTCTTTCTTAC
>CALEXE010000134.1:0-26635 GCA_937925265.1 uncultured Collinsella sp.
CGTGCGCGTTGATCCCCTTCAGATGTTCGGCAACACGGCGCGGCAGCTCAACCGTAACCGAGCGATCGATTGCCTTACCGTCATCACTTCCAAACTGGGAAACCTTAAGCGTCGAGTCCTCGACGGATGCGATGTTTTGCGCCGCGGCCTTGGAGGCATCCATACCCTTGGCAACGCGCCCCCGCTCGATAACGCGAGCCTTGTTGCCATCAACAACCTTGACGTCCACCGAACCCGCATTGATATCGAAATCGAGGTAGCGGAACATATCGGCATCAAAAGTCGTACTCGAAAGCTGCTGAGGCTGAGCGGAATAGCCGCCGCCATCGTTCATAAAATCGTCATCGTCAACCACATCGTCCCTACCGGACAGGCCGGATACAACATCGTCGAGATCCCACGGGCCATCAAAATGAATCAATGTCCGCGAAACGCCAAATACAAGCCCAACAATGAGCACGAACGCTCCGATGCCAACGCTCAAGCGTACCTTGGATTCATGCGAAAGCTTCATCATTCATCACCCTCTTTGGCGATCGGGCCAGCGGTAGTCGCGGTAGCCACGCCAGCATCAACCGCAGCGGAAGCATCCTGCACCTGAGTCCTAGCCGTCACCGGTGCCGAACCAACCTGAATATCCCCGCGCGCCCAATCACCATCGAGTGCACGCGCCACCCAGTGATAGATGGGAATCGTAAAGAAGATCAGCGCGGCAAAGGGGCCGGCACCAAACGGGAACATCAGCAAAAAGAACAGCAGCCAACACACAGCCCAATACGGGAACGACTGGAACGGGCCCTTCACCGGAGTCGAGCCAACCGCACCGCCACTCGTCGCCTGCGCCGTAGCGGCATTGGCGGCCTGCGCACTCCAGCTTGCCGCTTGCGCCGCCTTGGCCGCAGCATCACTCGCCTGCGTTGCCGCCTCGGTAGCGCGTGCCGCCGCCTCGTGGGTACGGGCACGCTCCGCCGCCTCGGCCTCGCGCTGACGGGCGCGGTCCTCGTTCTCAAACTCGATATCGTCCTCGATCTCATCGCTCGGATTGAGCAGCTCATCCAGACTCACACCATAGAGCTTGGCGAGCGAAATCAGGTTCTCGGTATCGGGCGAGCTCTCCGCGCGCTCCCATTTGCTGACCGCTTGGCGCGACAGTCCCAGCTTTCGTGCCAGCCCTTCTTGACTAAAGCCTTTGCTGCGGCGAAGGTCGGCGAGCCGCTGCGCAGTTTCTACATTCATGGTTCCTCCTATGTGATGCCAGCCGTGCCGCCGGACCGTTTTTGTTCTTAAGGCGCCTTGCACAGTTAAAAATCTATCCGCCACCGCCAAAAGCACGCCACCTATTCTAGTGAGATTTTTGACAACCGGCGGTTGCGAGTGCATATGAGCTGCGGAAATGTGTCCAAACAAAGCAATGACCCGTAGCTTGGTTGTCCCCGTTGCGGCGTTAACGGTAGTATGGTCGTACTGTTTATTCCGCACCGCCAACGAAGGGAGTTCCGCGCCGTGAACCGCGATTTCGCCTCGTCGCTCATCCAGCTCAACAACACGTTCTATCGCGAGCACTCCGCCTCCTTCTCCGATACGCGCCAGGCCCCGTGGCCCGGCTGGGTGCGCACCATGGACATCGCGCTCGAACAGCTCGATGTCGCCACGATTGAGCATCCCGTCCGCGTCTTCGATCTTGCCTGCGGCAATATGCGATTCGAGAACTTTGCCGCCGGCGGCGCACTTGCCGCCAAGGGCGTCGACGGCGCAAACCCCTCGGCAGATGCCAGCTGCCCGTTTGAGTTCTACGGCGTCGACTCGTGCCAAGACCTGGCCATCGATGCACATGGCCACGCGCTGCGCATTCCCAACCTGCACTTCCAGGAACTCGATGTGCTCGATGCCCTCATGAAGCTCAACCCCGCCGAGACACCCGATGTGCTTTTCGACGCCCCGCTCGCCGAAATATCGGTCTGTTTTGGCTTTATGCACCACGTGCCGTCATGCGAGTACCGCGTACGCGTGCTCGACGCCCTGGTGCGTCAGACACGCCCGGGCGGCATCATCGCCATCAGCTTTTGGGAGTTTATGAACGACGAGCGCATGGCGCGCAAGGCCGTTCGAGCCGAAGCCCGCGCCGAGCTCACCCCACCGTTTGAGGGTTACGATTCCGCGCAGTTTGAAGCCGGCGACCACCTCATTGGCTGGCAAAACGACCGCCACGCCTACCGCTATTGCCATCACTTTGACGATCAGCAGATCACCGATCTGGTGCGTGGCGTCCGTACGTTCTACAAGAGCGGCGAGGTCCCCGTGCGCGAGCTTGAGCGCTTCCATGCCGACGGTCGCAGCGGCGATCTCAACCGCTATGTGATTCTCAAGCGCCTGTAGGCATCGACAACTCGCCGCCGAGCCGCATCGCATCTTTTGGGCAAGCTATGCCCGCCCTTTTCAACCCATTGACGGAACGCGTAGCTATGCGTTCCATACTTATGACCAAGGAGCCTCATGGGAGCCGTCCACGTTCGCACGCCTAAGAACTTTGTGCTCGAGGAGCGCCTGGAGCGCTACGCCGATGCGATTGAGACGAACCCCGAGGCCTATGCCGGAGATTGGCGCAAGGCCTGCGCGCCAGTTGGCAGCAAGCCCTTCGAGCACCTTCACCTGGATCTTGGCTGTGGCAAGGGAACGTACCTTGTAGAGCGCGCAGTCCGCGAGCCAAACACCCTCTTTATCGGTATGGACCAGGAGCCCATCTGCATCGCCTATGCCGCGCAGAAAATCTGCGAGCAGGAGCTGCCCAATGCGCTTGTGCTGCCCCGAGGCGCTGCATCGCTGCCGCAGCTGTTTGCCGCAGGCGAGCTCGATGCCATCACCATCAACTTTCCCACGCCGCAGCCCAAGGCCAAGTACGCCAAAAAACGACTCGTCCATGTCGAGCATTTGATGCTCTACCGCCCGCTCTTTGCAGCCGGCGCCACCGTCACACTGCGAACCGACAGCAAGCCATTGCGCGACTACGCCCTGGGGCAGTTTGCCGCGGCAGGCTACGACACACTTTGGACAAGTGACGACGTTCGCCGCGACCATCCCGAGCATCCCGAGACCGAGTATGAGTGCCGCACGCGCGAGATGGGCGCCGCCGTCTATGGCATTTGCGCCACACCCGGCGAGAAGCCTACCGAAGAGCAACTCGTAGCAGGCCGAGCGCAGGAGCAAAGCCTTGCCTGCTACCTGCCCGATAACCTCGATGAGCTCACCTATGTACCCCTGGGCATGGAAGAAGCCGTCGAGAACTTTAAGAACCGCGCCCGCAAGGGCAAGAAGCGCCTACCGCAGGAGTCCTAGGGGCTTCTGATGGTCGCGACGTCGGCAAACAAGCGCGAATAGGCGCCAACGAACGACCCTCGAGCCTAAGTGAGTAGACTTTTTCGCAATGGCCACGCACAACCCGCATAACGAAAACTAAAACCGCAGGTAGAGCCCTTGCACAAAAGCCATGTGCTCGCGATATTGCAAAAAGTCTACTCACTTAGCTGGCAGCTGCACCAAACGGCTGGGCAGAACGCCCATTTCCTGCATTTTCTCGCGCGCTGGCACCCCGCGCCGCCGCTACGCCATAATAGTTGGCGGACAAACGCGAGAGAAAGCAAACCACATGGCACAGACCACGACAGATACTTCCGCCAGCACCGTTTCCGGCGCCGGCGCCGCCAGCTCATTCTCGGGCGGCACGGGAACCGAAGCCGAGTTTGGCTCGCTCGGTGCGCTCTCCCCCACCTGGTGGGAGCCCGAGGATGGCAGTGAGCCCGAACCGTGGCTCACGCCCGATCAGGCCTTCGAACGTTTCTTTGAATGGACGAGCGACCGCGGCATTGAGCTGTGGGACCACCAAGAAGAAGCCCTCATGGACCTGGCTGCCGGCGATCACGTCATTTTGGGAACACCGACCGGATCGGGTAAATCGCTCGTCGCGCTGGGCATGCTCTTTATGGGCATGGCGCAGGGCAAGCGCTGCTACTACACGGCTCCTATCAAGGCTCTGGTCAGTGAGAAGTTTTTCGACCTTGTGCAGGTGCTCGGCCGCGATAACGTCGGTATGATCACCGGCGACACGCATATCAATACCAAGGCGCCCGTCATCTGCTGCACGGCAGAGATCCTTGCCAACGACGCGCTGCGCGAGGGCGAAGATGCCGATGTTGGCTGCGTCGCCATGGACGAGTTCCACTACTTTGCCGACCCCGATCGCGGTTGGGCCTGGCAGGTGCCGCTGCTCACCCTGCCTCACACGCAATTCATGCTCATGAGCGCCACGCTCGGCGATGTCACCGCAATCGCCGCCTCGCTCGAGCAACACACCGGCGCTACCTGCGACTTGGTCGTCGATGCCCCACGCCCCGTGCCGTTGAGCTACGACTACGTGACGACCTCGCTCGAAGGCACCGTCGAGCTCGCGATGCGCCACGGCGAGGCCCCGCTCTACATCGTGCACTTTAGCCAGGATGCCGCACTTGCGACGGCGCAATCCCTCGCCAACTTTGGCATTGCCAGCAAGGAGCAGCGCGAGGCCATCAAGGAGGCGGCCAAGGGCACGAGCTTCTCGACGGCCTTCGGCAAGATCCTCAAGCGTTTGCTCGGCTGCGGCGTCGGCGTGCACCACGCCGGTATGCTGCCGCGCTATCGTCTACTGGTCGAACGCTTGGCGCAGCAGGGCCTGCTACCCGTCATTTGCGGCACCGACACACTCGGCGTCGGCATCAACGTGCCCATCCACACCGTGGTCCTCACCGCGCTCACCAAGTTCGACGGCTATAAGATGCGTCGCCTGCGCGCCCGCGAGTTCCATCAGATTGCCGGTCGCGCCGGCCGTTCGGGCTTCGATACCGAGGGCATGGTCATTGCCGAGGCCCCGGAGCACGAGATCGAGAACGCCAAGCTCATGGCCAAGGCGGGCGACGACCCCAAGAAGCTCCGCAAGATTAAAAAGAAGAAGGCCCCCGAGGGCTTTGTCACCTGGAACAAGCAGACCTTTGAGCGCCTGATCGAGACGCAGCCCGAGACGCTCAAGCCGCGCCTTCGCATCACACACTCCATGGTGATTAGCGTGGTCGAGCAGGGCGGTGATGCCCGCGCCCGCGTGCACGACCTCATCGAGACAAGCCTGCAGACCCCCGAGGAAAAAGCCAAGCTCGAGGTTCGTGCCGACGAGATCTTCGCCACGCTCATCGATTCCGGCGTCGTCGTTCGCACCGAGGTGCCACTCACGCCCGACGCCCCGACTGACGCCGCACCAGACATCGACTATGCACTGACGGTCGACCTGCCCGAGGACTTTGCGCTCGACCAGCCGCTCTCGCCGTTTTTGCTTGCCGCGCTGGAGTTGCTCGATCCCGAGAGCGAGACCTATACCATGGATCTAATCTCAATGGTCGAGGCAACGCTCGAGGATCCCAAGCAGGTATTGCGCGCACAGGAGCGCGCCGCGCGCGACCGCGCGATGGCCGAAATGAAGGCTGACGGCGTCGAATATGAGGAACGCCTGGAGCGCATCCAGGATGTCACCTACGAAAAGCCGCTCGAGGACTTGCTCGATGCCGCCTTCGACAAGTACTGCCAGGAAGTACCTTGGGCCAACGACTACCAGCTCTCGCCCAAGAGCGTCCTGCGCGACATGCTGGAGAGCGCGAGCGACTTTAAGGGCTATATCCAAAAGCTCGGCATCGCCCGCTCCGAGGGCATTCTGCTGCGCTACCTAGCCGAGGCCTACCGTTCGCTCGACCGCACCGTGCCCATCGAGAAGCGCGACGAGCGCCTGCGCGACATTATCTCATGGCTCGGCTTTGTGGTGCGCTCGGTCGACTCGAGCCTGGTGGACGAGTGGGAGAACGCCGGCAACCCGGCAGCACTCGACGCCGCACCGCCGCAGGGCATCGACGAGGTCGTGGCAGACCGCCGTGGCTGCACCCTGCTGGTGCGCAACGCACTCTTCCGCCGCGTGACCCTTGCCGCCCGCGAGCATGTTCGCGACCTGGGCGAACTCGACGACGACTGGGGCATGAGCGAGATTCGCTGGCAAAAGGCGCTCGATGCCTACCATGAGCAGCACGAGGAAATCCTCACCGACGGAGACGCCCGCAGCGCCGCGATGTTTTCCATCGATGAGTCCGACGAGAAGACCGCGCACGTATGGCACGTGCACCAGATCTTTGCCGACGAGGATGGCGACCACGACTTTGGCATCATGGGCGATGTCGATCTGGACGCCACGCAAGACGGCGGCGAGGTCATCTTCAAAAACTACCGCGTCGGCTTTATCGAGGACCTGCTCGAAGACTAGCCGGGCGCAATGGGACGAAACGAAGCGGGGCCGCTGGCAACATCGCCAGCGGCCCCGCTTTTGCACTATCCGCTATGACCTACTCGGCATCCTCGACCTCATACGAATCCGCCTCGGCGGGCTCATCGCCCGTCTCCGACGCAGTCTCGCGTGCCTCATCAAACGCTGCTTTCATGGTCTTGTTGCCCCACGTGAGCTTGCGAATGGTAAGTTCATCGGCCTTGTTGTGGGCCAAGCGCAGGTTCTCGGTGCTGCGGCGCAGGTCGTCCTTGGTCTTCTCGAGCTGCTTAATGGCGGCATCGATCTCCTTGATCGCCGATTCGAATTGCTTACTCGCCAGGTTGTAGTTGCGCGAGAAGCCGTCCTTGAACTTCTCCATCTTGGCCTCGAAGTTCGTGACGTCGATATTCTGCTGTTTGTACTCCGCCAGCTCCTGCTTATAGTGCAGCGAACCCATGGCGGCGTTGCGAAGAAGTGTGATCATGGGAATGAAAAACTGTGGGCGAATCACGTACATCTTCTCGTAGCGGTAGCTCACGTCCACGATTCCCGCGTTATAGAGCTCGCTCTCGGGCTCGAGCAGCGTGCAGAGCACCGCGTACTCACAGCCTTTCTGGCGACGATCGTGATCGAGTTTCTTAAAGAAGTCCTCGTTTTTGTGCTTGGTCGCGGTCTCGTCGTTCTCGTTTTTCATCTCGAACATAATCGAAATGACCTCGTTGCCGCTCGCGTCGCACTCGCGGAAGATGAAGTCACCCTTGGTGCCCTCGGACGCATCGTTGTCTTTCTCGAAGTACGCATTAGGAAACGCGGTCATACGCAGACGGTTAAACTCGGTCTCGCAATGCTGCTCGAGCGACTCGCCCACCATCTTGGTGGACAGGCGGATCTTCATTTCCTTAAGGCGCTCAATCTCTTCGTCCTTGTAGCGGATCAACTCGTCGCTCACGCGCTTGGCCTGCGCGAGCTCGAGCTCGTGTGCCGCCTTGACCTGTTCCTCGCGAGAATCGCGCACTGCCAGCTCGCTCGTCAGCTTGGCACGTGCCTCGTCACGCTCACGCTCTGCCGCGGCGACCGCCTCCGATAGGTTCATTTTGGCCGTCAGCTCCTGTTCGCGCAGCTGCGCACGCAGGCCCTCGGCCTCCTGCTCGGACTGAGCCTTTGCGGCGGAAAACTTCTCTTGTACCTTTGCGCGATAGTCAGCAAGCGTGCGCTCAGCCTCGCCGCGAGCGGCATCGATCTCACGCTGCGACTCGGCCGCAGCGGCGGCAAGCGCCATCTCCTGGGCCTTGTCCGCCGCGGAGAGCCTTGCCTGCAATTCTGCAATCTGCGCATCGCGTGCAGCTAAATCGTTCTGAGCAGCATTGCGCGCCGAAGCCTCGGCAAGCTTGGCTTCGTCATCCTTGCGTCCCAGCTGCGCACGCAAATTGTCAATCTCGCGCTGAAGCTCAGCATTCTCCTTTTGAGCATCGGCACGGGCCTCAACCGCTGCACGCTGGCTTGCACCCTCACGCTCTGCGGCAGCGCCCTCGAGCTTGGCGCGCAGCTCGGCAAGCTCAGCGTCGCGCTTGGCAACCTCTTGTGCCAGCTGCTGAGCTGCAGCGTTCTTCTGCTCGACAAGCTGAGCGTCGCGCTGAGACTCTGCCTTTTGCAAAGCAGCCGTCGAGCGCGAGCGCTCAAGCTCCAGTGCCTGCTCGCCCTCGCGCTGGACCGCCTTCACGCGCTCATCCAGGTCGCGCGAAAACTCGGCATTGCGCACCTGCTTGACGATATCCGCATAACCGGACGCATCGACCTTAAAAACTTCGCCGCAATGCGGGCACTTGATCTCGTTCATGGCAGCTCCTCGATGGACGCAAATTTCAACCGCCTACACTCTACCGCGCCGCACGGACAAAAAAGGCGCCGCTGCCATAATGGCAACGGCGCCAGAACCACCACAAAGGCGACTGTCCCCTTTGTGGTGACTTGGGTCCTTACAGGTCGCGGTAGTCGATCAGGCGAAGATCAGGTTGAGACTCAAGCCAAGTGCGAAGCTCGGGGTCGATCAGCGCATCGACTTCCTTGGTGCGGTCGGTCGTGAGCGAGCTGTTCTCCAGGATAAAACGATCGAGATAGCCCGGATGGCACACAAAGACGACCGTCTCGCCGTCCACCATCTCGCGAACCGTCTGCATGATTGCCTCTTTGGGCTCGTAGCCCGGCTCCATCGAGCGCATCACCATGCGCAGATCAGTATCTCCGCAATGCACCACAGCCGCGGGGTCGAAGCTCGCCTTTTGCTCCTTAAGGCCCAGCTCCTGAGCAACCGCCGAGATCGCTCGGTTAAGGTTTTTGCTCATGACGGCATGGGCCTCAAAGTAATCGGGCTCGCGGCCCACGATCTCGACAAAGCGGTCATGCTGCGCGCGGATCTCGATGCAGGCCTCGTCGAAGTCTATCAACTCCTCGCCGCGCTTAAAATGATCGCGGAAGGTACGGCTGCTATGGAACTCGCCGTTCTCGTTGAGCATGCTCGGAATGAGCGCCGGGTCGGCACACGGCTTGCCCAGGCACACGTTGGTGTGCTGACCCACCGCAATGCCGACATCCGCCACGAGCGACCAGCCACGCTCGGCCTCGGGCATATTGGGCATAAGTCCCGCCGAGCGCACCAGGCCCTCATTGATACTGCGGGCAATCCCCAGGTTAACGGCATACGAATAACCGATATCGTCGGCACGAATGAGCAATTGCTTCATATTGACCCCCATCTACGGAAAGGGACACTTGAAGCGCAGCCAAGTGCCCCAGATAATTGTCCTACCGAACGGATGCTTTAGGCTTTGGCGGCAGCAGCGTCTTCGTCGAGCTGCTCCTTGGTAAAGCCAAAGAAGTAGGCGATGGCAGCGGCGGCAACAAATGCAGTGCCCGATGCAACGCAGCCCCATACGAGATTAGCAGTTCCGCCTGCAACATAACCTGTAATACCTAGGATATTAGTTGCGCCCAAAACATACGTGGTCACATTAGTGAGAGCCGCGATCAGGCCGCCGATAGCGCCGCCCGCGACCATGGCACCCAGGCAGCGAGTATACTTAAAGCCGCAGCCATACAGCGCGGGCTCCGTCACGCCACCGACAATGCCGGAGAGCGAGAAACCAAGCATAGCGCCCTTTTCGTCGACCTCCTTAAGGCGCAGGAAGGCACCGAAGGCCATGCCCCACGTGGCGAACTGAGCGATAGCACCCGCGACCATAACGCAGGAGTCAGACCCTGAGGTGAGCACCTGCACAATGCCGAGGGCAATCAGAACCTGGTGCATACCGGTCATAACCAGGAACTCCCAAAGCGCGGCAATGGCGACGAGGGAGAGGATCGTGACGATGCCGCCAGCGTTTCCGAGGCCGAACATAAAGTTGCCGACCAGGTCGCCCAGAATGGAACCAATCGGAGCTAGGGCGCACAGGGAAACGGGGGTCATCACAGCCATGGTGCACACGGGCACAAACACCGTGGAGAGCATGTCGGGGATGATCTTCTTCATGAACTTCTCGACGACCATCAGCACCGGCATAGACAGCAGCATGGGGAGCACGGTCGCAGAATAGTTGTTCAGCTGAGCCGGGAGCACGCCGTAAACCATCGTGGTCGTAGCACCAGAATCCGCAGCGGCGTTGACCAACGTCATGAACTCGGGGGCAATGAGCACGCCGCCGAGCATCATGCCGAGCGGCTGGCTGCAGCCGAGCTGCTTTGCGGCAGCCCAACCCAGATAGACAGGGAGGAAATAATAGCCGGCGTTGTAAATCCAGTTGTAGAAGAAGTTGTAGATGTCAGAATCTGCAGACCAGATACCGAGCATGCCGTCGCCGCAAAGTACGGCAAGTGTGCGGAACATGGCGGCGCCCATGATAATGGGGATCGTCATGCACATTGTCTTGGACAGGTAGTTAAGGGCCTTCTTGCCCGCAGTCTTGACCGTCAGTGGCTCCTTGGTGCCGTCATCGAGGTTCTCGTCAATGGAGCCTTCGCCCTTGACGCCCAGCGCAATGGCGGCGTCATAGACCTTCGGCACGTTCTGGCCAATGATGACCTGATACTGGCCGCCAGACCACTGTGCGCCCAGCACACCCTTGATCTTCTTTACTTCATCGTCATTGGGAACGGACTGATCCTTGAGGTTCAGACGCAGGCGGGTCATGCAGTGCGTTGCGTTCGTCACATTGGAGGCGCCGCCGACGGCAGCAAGCACGTCCTCGGCAATCTTCTTGTTATCGACAGTCATGTCGAATCCCTTCTCTTCCAACTAAAGGCCGTGGGACTTCACGGCACCAAGACGCACGATTCCGCTCGCGCCTGCGCAGCGCGCGATACCAGTTGGCAAGAGATTGATTTGCATGTGATTCCCGGGTGGATCGACATGAAAAAAGCCCCGCGCACAACCGACAGAGACCCAATTATGGTCTCGGCAGAATCGGTAGTGCCTCTCGGAGCTGCGCCGTGAGTAACACCCAACACACGGCGAGTATATGCGGCAGATGCGTTCGTTGCGGCTCAGATTACCGACGAACGGTAGCAAACGACCCGCGAACGGTCGCCATGACGGAAAGGAAATACCAGAGAGCCTATTTATCCGAGTGGACAGAAGCCACGCGATTCACATGCATGATCAGATAGACGAGCTCCTCTTGGGCCAATGGCTCGCCAAAGATCTCTTGAATCAGATCGTCGACACGGTGAGCGCAACGCGATGCCGCCGGATACTGCTCCACGAGCACGTCGTAAAGACCGGAGTTCTCGGTATCGATCGGCTCTTTCTTTGCCACGCGGTCGAGCAGATAGCGCACATGAGTGGCAAAGCGGGCAAAGGCGAACGACGAGCGATCGACCGTCACACCCAACTCTTCTTGAATAATCGCGACCGTCATATCGAGCAGTCGCTCCTCGTGCTGCTCGGCAAGCACGCGCCGCTCGCTCGGCTTAACCGATGCGTTGACAATCGACATGGCAATGCCCGCGGCCTCGCTTCGGGGCATACGCACACGGAAGCTTTTCTGGATGCCGCGAACAGCCAGCTCGCCCAAGCGGTATTCGATGGGATGCAGCTGCTCCAGATCGCGCTCGAGCGGCAACGACACCACCATGTGTTCGCGGGCGCGCTTAATGGCAAACTGGATATGGTCCGCCAATGTAATGGGGAGGTTAGGGCTCAATTCGTACGAAAGCTGTCCGGTTGCGATATCAGCCAGCTGAGCAGAAAACTCCAGCACCTCGGGGTCGACCTCATCGATAAACGCCAGGTACTTTGAATCGATGCCGTAAAAGGTACGCGTGATGACATCCAGGTCGACCTCATGCGGCATATCGCCAAAGCCGATACCGCGGCCCAGCGCGATAAGCTGACGCCCCGCGCCATCTTCGCAGATGGCAGCGTTGTGGTTAATGCGCTGGATAGCCCTCATGGAATCATCGCTCCTACTAAAACGCGCCGTGCAGACCATCCGCGCGGCGCGTTCATTCTACCTGCACTTACAGCTAGAGTCCAAAGAAGCCCAGGATCTGGTCGCGGCTAACGGGCTTGTAGTTGTTGGCATCGAGGCCAACGTCGTAGCGAAGGACTGGGCGCTCGCGATCGCGATTGCGCGCGTTGGTGCGGTCTCCCCTGCTGTGAATGTGCCCGTGCAGCATGATGGCGCCGCGCGCCTTGCCATTCCAGCTGAGCATGGGGTAATGGCTCATCACCAGACGATGGCCCTTCGCGTAACCGGGAGCAATCTCCAGATAATCGCGCACCTCATCCCAAATGTGCGGCGCGTCCGGATCTTCCCAATCGCCGTCATGGTTACCACGGATGAGCGTTATGTTCTGGCAGTCGATGCGCTCGCGCAGGCGAACCGCTTCCGCCAGGGGCAATCGATACGTAAAGTCTCCCAGGACATAAAGGCGGTCGTCCACAGCCACGCACTCGTTGATGGCATCGATGACACGGCGGTTCATCTCCTCGACCGAGTCAAACGGTCGATCCATGTCGTGCAAGATATTCGTATCGCCCAGGTGCAGGTCGGCGGTAAACCACATCATCGTCTCTGTCCTCATTTCGCAACGCGTATAAGACCTGTTTAGTATACAGACGCGACGATGAGACAGTCACCCAAAGAGCCCGCCGAACAGACCTCGGCGACGCTTGTCCTTTTTATTCGAACCTTTACCCCGGGCGTTCTTATCCTTTTGCTTTTTGCGGTCCTGCTCCAACTCATCGTCATCGAGCAGCAAATCCCACTCAAACGGATCGCCTACCAGATCGAACAGGTCATCGTCATCAAACATGACCGCCTCCATCACCGATTAGCGAGTATCCACCACATAGTTGAGAAGTCTACGGGTTCGTGCGGACACAAATTCACCCCGTCCGTGTCTTTCAATCGCTTGCCGCAACGCTTGCGCGACGGGACGCTTGCAGATAAGATAGGAACACGGATGGCACCCGTGGCAGCGGGTCTTGCCAACTCCGATACACGTTTTCATCGTGAGAAATGGCCGTCTTCGCTTACGCGGGGGCGGCCACTTTGTTTATCCCTATGTCATCTGATTCTAATGCACAAACATGCGCACGAATTTGTGTTTCCAGCTTGCATAAGGGGCGTAGCGGAATGGCACGTCCAGCCACGTTGCCTTGTTCACGATGCTCTTCTTGTGGCTAAACGTATCGAAGCTCTCGCGTCCATGGTACTGCCCCATACCGCTCGCTCCCATGCCGCCAAAGCCCATATGGCTCGTAGCCAGGTGCATGATGGTGTCGTTAACGCAGCCGCCGCCAAAGGGCACGTAGCGCACAAAGCGCTGCTGAACCGCGCGATCCCGACTAAAGATATACAGGGCCAGCGGCGTCGGGCGATTCGCGATGAACGCCTCGGCCTCGTCTAGGCTCTCAAACGTCAGCACCGGCAAGATGGGACCGAAGATCTCCTCCTGCATCACGGCGTCATCGGGGGTCACGCCGTCTAGGATCGTCGGCTCAATCTTGAGCGACGACTCGCGCGCCGTGCCTCCAAGCACGACCTTATCGGGATCGATCAGCCCGCGCACGCGCGCAAAATGCTTGGCGTTGACGATATGCCCGTAATCCTCGTTATCGAGCGGATGCTCGCCAAACATACGGCGGGCCTCTTCCTTGATGAGACCCAGCAGCTCGTCGTGCACGCGCGTGTCGACCAGCAGGTAGTCGGGCGCCACGCAAGTCTGCCCCACGTTGAGCCATTTACCAAAGGCGATACGGCGTGCCGCGACCTTCAAGTTTGCCGTCGCATCCACGATGCAGGGACTCTTTCCGCCCAGTTCAAGCGTCACAGGCGTAAGGTTTTTACTTGCGCGCTCCATGACGAGCTTGCCGACCGGAACGCTACCGGTAAAGAAGATCTTGTCCCAGCACTCATCGAGCAGCGCTTCGTTCTCGGCGCGCCCGCCCTCGACAACTGCCACCAGGCGCGAATCAAACGCTTCTTCGCAGATTTGCTTGAGCACTGCGCTCGATGCCGGAGCATAGGCACTCGGCTTGATGACCACGGTGTTGCCCGCGGCAAGAGCGCCAGCGAGCGGCTCGAGCGTCAGCAAAAACGGGTAGTTCCACGGAGCCATGATGAGTGTGACGCCATAGGGCACGGACTGCGTCTTGCACACACTAATAGCATTGGCGAGGTCGCACAGGCGCAAGTGGGCACGGCTCCATCGGGCCACATGCGCAATCTGATGTCGAATCTCGGAAAGCGAGGTGCCGATCTCGCACATATACGCCTCGTCATGTGACTTACCCAAATCGGTCTTGAGCGCATGGGCAATATCGGCCTCGTGGGCCCGCACCGCATCGCGTAAACTCACGAGCGCACGACGTCGAGCATCGACATCAAACGTGGCGTGCGTCTTAAAGTAGGCGCGCTGATCGCCGACGATGCGCGCAATTTTCTCGGTGTTCATGGACCCTCCTAGTTCTCGCCCTCAAACATACCACCCGCGACGACTTCGTACATATGCTCGAGTTCCAAACGGTCCATTAAAAGCGGAACGGGGTACAGCGGATTGGCCTCGGCATCGGCATGCGCCGCCATCTCAGGAATGTCGGAGCGGCGAATGCCCGTCACATATTTGGGAATGCCCAAGGCGGCATTCATGCGGTCGACCCAATCGATAAAGGCCTCAGCAGCCACGTTGTCCAGCGCATTAGCCGGCGCAATGCCGGCCATGCGGGCGAGATCGGCGAGCTTGGGAGCAGCAGCTTCGCCATAGGCGCGAAGCATGTGCGGCAGGATGATGGCGTTGGCCAAGCCGTGGGGAATCCCGTAACGCCCGCCCAGGCTGTGCGCGATGGCATGGACGTATCCAACATAAGAGCGCGTAAAGGCAACGCCCGCTTTATACGCCGCCGAAAGCATATTGCGGCGCGCACACATGTTGCCACCGCACTCATAGGCCTCGAGCAAATTGTCGTGGATGAGCTGCACCGCCTGGCGCGCCATCTTGCGCGTATAGGGCGTGGTGCTGCGCCCGATAAAGGCCTCGACGGCATGCGTCAGGGCGTCCATGCCCGTTTGCCCCGTAATGGAGGCGGGCAGGCCGCGCGTAAACTCGGGGTCGTGCACCGCAAAGCGCGGGATCAGCACAAAGTCGTTAATGGGATACTTGTAGTGTGTCTCGTCGTCGGTAATTACCGCTGCAAGCGTGACCTCGCTTCCCGTGCCCGCCGTGGTGGGAACGGCGATGAGCAGCGGCAGGCGACGATGGATACGCAACAGGCCGCGCATCTTGTTGATGGGCTTCTTTGGCTGCGCGATGCGCGCGCCCACGCCCTTGGCGCAGTCCATGGCCGAACCGCCGCCAAAGCCGATAATGGCCTGGCAGGCGCTCTCTCGATACAGAGATGCCGCTTCCTCCACGTTTGAGACCGTGGGGTTCGCACGTGTTTCGGCATAGACCGCAGCGCTAATTCCCTTGGACGCGAGCGCTGTCTCGAGCGGTGCCGTGAGCCCCAGACGGGCAATGCCGGGATCTGTCACGATAAGAACATGGTGTATTGAACGCTTTTGAAGCACTGCGGGCACTTCCTCAGCGTGCTCTAAAATGCGTGGCTCGGTATAGGGCAGCACCGGCAATGCGATGCGAAAAACCGTTTGATACGTTCGGCACCAGGCGCGGCGGGCTAGATGCATAAAGGAAGCTCCTTCATTTGTTGATTGGTCAACATTTGCTCGACCGATTGTACTCATCGGAGGTCGCACGAGGTCTAGCAATCGTTAATCAATCAACATCTACACATGCTTAAATTGTTTTATTAAAAATCATTCCTAATAGGCTTCACATTCGGTCTCATTTATGGATAATAGAACTCGTCAAGACGCACGTCCGGAGAGGGCCCTTACGGGACCGGACGAGCGCACCATCGCCATCGATCGAAAGGATCGAATCATGAAGTTTGTTTGCCCCGTTTGCGGTTATGTGGAAGAGTTCGACGGCGACCAGCTGCCCGAGGATTTCAAGTGCCCCCAGTGCGGCGTTCCCGGCTCTCGCTTCCTGAAGCAGGAGGAGGGCCAGCTCGAGTGGGCTGCCGAGCACGTCGTGGGCGTCGCCAAGATGGAGGGCGTCTCCGAGGACATCGTTGCCGATCTGCGCGCCAACTTTGAGGGCGAGTGCTCTGAGGTCGGTATGTACCTGGCCATGGCTCGCGTCGCTCATCGCGAGGGCTATCCCGAGATCGGCCTGTACTGGGAGAAGGCTGCCCACGAGGAGGCCGAGCACGCCGCCAAGTTCGCTGAGCTCCTGGGCGAGGTCGTGACCGACTCCACCAAGAAGAACCTCGAAATGCGCGTTGAGGCCGAGAACGGCGCCACCGCCGGCAAGACCGATCTTGCCAAGCGCGCCAAGGCCGCTGGCCTCGATGCCATCCACGACACCGTGCACGAGATGGCTCGCGACGAGGCTCGCCACGGCAAGGCTTTCGCCGGCCTGCTCAAGCGTTACTTTGGCTAAGCCAACCGCCTGAGACATAACCTCTAGCTCGAAGAAGGCCCGGACCGTATTGGTTCGGGCCTTTTCGTTGGCTTATTGCAGTTGCTCCTGAAGAACACTGAGCGACTGAGAGCTCAGGTCGTCGTATTGTATGAGGACGCGAGATGGAGCGTTCTTAGTCGATGCCCGATCACCCGTCCACAGGCAATCGGCGATGTTGACATAGGAAATACGAGCGTCAGCGAGAGCCTTCGCGAAACTCTCCCCTGCCTTGTCCTCGGCCAGGGCAACAGTGCAGTAAAGGCCCGCGTCTGCATGATCGATCGAAACCTCCCCTGCCGGAAACGCTTTCCGTACAAGCGCCGCCAGGCCATCACGCGCCTCGCGAGCACGAACGCGCACGCGGTTCACATGTCGCTCGTAATCACCCGATTCCAGCAAACGCGCCAAGGCAACCTGATCAACAGAACTTACCGACGAGGCGTAGAAACCAAGGTTGCGTTTAAACCTCTCCATTAGCTCATCGGGCAGCACCATGTACGCCAAACGTAACGCCGATGAAAGGCTCTTCGAAAACGTGTTGGTGTAGATAACCGACTGGGCGGCATCGATCGACGCGAGTGCGGGAATCGGCTTGCCGGCAAGACGAAACTCACAATCAAAGTCGTCTTCGATGAGATACCGACCTGGCCGCTCGGCGGCCCAGCTCAGCAACGCATAGCGACGTGCAATGCTCGTCACAAGACCGGTCGGATACTGATGAGACGGCATCAGGTGAAGGACATCGGTCCCGGTTTTCTGCAGCGCGCTCAAGTCCACGCCCTCAGCATCCAACGGGACATGCCGCACTTCGCAACCCATGGCCTGATAGATGCGCGTCAAGCGCAAATAGCCTGGATCCTCGACGGCATACACCTTGTCCGCGCCAAGCAACTGAACCAACATGGTATCGAGCAGCTGGGCGCCCGCACCGATAACGATATTGTCGGGATTGACATTCATGCCCCTTGTCCCGCGCAGATGGTGCGCAATCGCACGTCGCAGTCGAGCGGTGCCCTGCGCCGGTGCGGGCGAAAAGATTTCACGTTCGTCTTCGGACGTCAGCGTCGCCCGTAGCGCACTTTGCCAAAGCCGCGCCGCCTCCAAAGCGGAAGGAGAAAGTGCGTCGAATCGCTCTGCCTGCCCCATGGCATCATGCGCGCTGGGACCAACAGGGACAGCTTCTCGGTCGATATCCCCCGCAGCCAAAGCCAAAACCGGCGCATCCGGAAGCTCGCACGCGTAGTAGCCACGACGCGGCATTGAGCAAATATAGCCCTCGGCAAGCAACTGGCTATATGCATTCTCGATGGTAATGACACTGATACCCAGATGACTCGCAAAGGCGCGCTTAGACGGAAGATGCTCCCCCGCCGCAATGCGTCCAGCAACGATATCATCTCGAATTTGCTGGTAAACATACTCATAGAGCGATGCTTCGCCGCGGTTTTCCAAATTATAGTCAAGCATGAGTTTGTCACCTGACCTTATCGAGTCATTCAATCTGATATTACTCTGACCTTGTTATTATCTCGAAAACTGAGTATTTCGCCATACCCAGCTCCCCGATAGGATGTTCCGTCAAGCAATGCACATGCCAACCAAGGGAGCAACCATGGCAGAACAGACCAGCAAGGCCGATCGCGTTAAACTCAACCGCGAGCTCGCGCAGATGCTCAAGGGCGGCGTCATCATGGACGTCACCACGCCCGAGCAGGCACGCATCGCCGAAGAGGCGGGCGCCTGCGCCGTCATGGCGCTCGAGCGCATCCCGGCCGACATCCGCGCCGCAGGCGGCGTCTCGCGCATGAGTGATCCCAAGATGATCAAGGGCATCCAGGAGGCCGTCTCCATCCCTGTTATGGCCAAGTGCCGCATCGGCCACATTGTCGAGGCGCAGATCCTGCAGGCCATCGAAATCGACTACATCGACGAATCCGAGGTCCTCTCCCCCGCCGATGATGTCTACCACATCGACAAGACCCAGTTTGACGTGCCGTTTGTCTGCGGCGCCCGCGATCTGGGCGAGGCACTGCGCCGTGTTGCCGAGGGCGCCACGATGATTCGCACCAAGGGCGAGCCGGGCACGGGCGACGTCGTTCAGGCCGTGCGCCATATGCGCAAGATCCAAAAGCAGATCCGCGACGTTGTTGCCCTGCGCGACGACGAGCTCTTTGAGGCAGCCAAGCAGCTGCAGGTTCCGGTCGAGCTGGTGCGCGAGGTCCATGCCACGGGCAAGCTCCCCGTCGTAAACTTTGCCGCCGGCGGAGTCGCGACCCCCGCCGACGCCGCGCTGATGATGCAGCTGGGCGCCGAGGGCGTCTTTGTTGGCTCGGGCATCTTTAAGAGCGGCGACCCCGCCAAGCGCGCCGCCGCCATCGTCAAGGCCGTGGCAAACTTCACCGACGCCAAGCTCATCGCCGAGCTTTCGGAGGACCTGGGCGAGGCCATGGTGGGCATCAACGCCGACGAAATCGAGATCATCATGGAGGAGCGCGGGCGCTAGTCCAGCAGAAAGGATCGCACATGAGCGATTATGCAGACCAAACGGTCGCCGTGCTGGCGGTCCAGGGCGCTTTTGCCGAGCACGAGGCAAGACTGTCCGAGCTGGGCGCACGTTGTATCGAGATGAGGCAGGCGGCCGATTTGCAGCAGAACTTTGACCGCCTGGTCCTCCCCGGCGGCGAGTCCACCGTTCAGGGCAAGTTACTTGCCGAGCTTGGTATGCTCGATGAGCTTCGCACCCGCATTGTTGAGGGCATGCCCGTCCTGGGCACCTGCGCCGGCTTGATTCTGTTGGCGCGCGATCTTGCCGCCCACGACGATAAGGGGACGCCGCGCTTGGCAACCATGGATGTGCTCGTTGAGCGCAATGCTTACGGCAGACAGCTCGGCAGCTTTCGCACCAAGGGGCAGGTAGCCGGCATCGACGGTGAAGTGCCGCTGACGTTTATCCGCGCGCCCCGCATCGTCGAAGTGCACGGCGACACTGAGGCCCTAGCCGAAGTCGACGGTCGCATCGTCGCCGCCCGCCAAGGCAACCAGCTCGGCGTCACCTTCCACCCCGAGCTCGACGAAGACACCCACCTCCACGAACTGTTCCTGCAAATGTAGGCAGAATTTAAACGAGCGTGGATTTTCGGACATACAACAAATGAGAGTGGATAATCTCCCACTTTGAGCTTGAATGCAGGCTCAAACCGGGAGATTATCCACTCTCATCCTATGTAGTCATTGGGGACGCTCTTAAACGACTACTCAAACAAAACGTTCCCAACGACTACATTGCGATAGACAACCACGTTTGCTCAGATAAAACCGACCAAAATAAACCTGTCCCTTTTTGGTAGGTTTGGATCAAGGCGACGCCGATGCTTTGGTACCGACAGCGAAAACCCGCCAGAGCGAGCAAGGTGCCTTGAAACGAGGCGGCATGGACCTTCTGGTCATGCCGCCGAAGTTGAAAGGCAGATTGCCGCTCTGGCGGGTTTGCAGCGTCAACTAGTTACGCGGTTTGGTAAAACCGCGTAACCCCTAGAAACGGTTGCCGCGGAAGCCGCCACCGTTGCGGCCGCCACGATCGCCACCGCGACCGCCGCGGTCGTTACCACGGTTGCCGCCGAAGCCGCCACGGCTGCCACCGCGATCGCCATAGCCACCACGGTTGCCACCAAAGCCGCCGCGACCGCCACGGTCGCCGCCACGGCCACCGCGATCGTCACGGCCGCCGCGAGGACCGCGGTCCTCGTCCAGGCCCATGGCGACGAGCGGAGCGATGACCTTATCGAGAGCAGCCATCAGCTCGGTGGCCTCCTCGTAAGAAAGCTCGGGCAGGAGCTTCTCCTTCTTGTTGGCAAGCTCGACCAGGCCCTCAGCGGCATCCTCGGCAGCAAAGACGACGATCTTGCGCATATCGCCCTCGGCGTCATCGATGCGGCCGACCAGATCGGCAGCCTCGGCCTCGGCCATCAGGCCATCGAGCTCACGAAGGCGCATGCCCAGCAGGTCGGACATTTCCTTCTGCTCCATCTTGGGCTTGAGGTCAAGAAGCTTGATGGCGCGCTCGATGTTCGCCATGCGCTCGGCCTTGGCCTCCTCCTCCTTGGAAATAGCAAAGCGACGGCTGCGCAGCAGGCGGGCGGCCTTCTGCATCTTGTCCATCAGCTCTTCGTCATCGTAATCAGCGGCGGCCTCGACAACCTCGGCCTCCTCGGCGGAAACCTCGTCAGCAGCCTCAACCTCAGCAGCTTCGGTCTCCACGGTCTCGACTGCCTCGACCTCGGCAGCCATGGTCTCGTTCTCGGTCTCGTTCATGATCTCTTCGTTCTCAGACATGAGACTCCTTCTTGGCCCTCTCGGGCATCATCGCCCCATTCGCGGGGCCCGTCGCGCACTCTTTGCGCTTTATACATTCATGCCTCTCGGCAAAACGTCCATTAGTTTATGGTGTCGCCATCCAATCTAGCTGCAGAATCTATGTGCACACATTAATGCGACATGTGCGACTCGCGGCGAGCGTACACCAGCGACACCGCGAACCCGACAACGGCAATCACGGCCGCCACGCGCACGGCGGCTGCAAATCCTATCGCCTGGGCAACGTCCGACGCAACGCCTGCGGCGCCAGCAGCCACCGCAGAACTCGAAAGCAGGCCGATAAACAGCGACGGACCAAACGACGCGGCAATCATGTTCCACGTGTTAAGCAATGCCGTTCCGTGAGGATGCTCAGCGGCGGGAAGCGTCTCCAAACCGGCGGTCTGCGAGGGGCTCAGTACCAAACCGACGCCGGCATACACCACAACGGTCAGCAGCACGACAACGCCGATTTTCATGCTTGCCGCGGTCATCGAGATTGCCGTCTGCCCCACAGCGATCAGGGCAAAGCCGACCGGCAGCAGCGGCCACGCACCACGGGCATCCATCACGCGTCCGCCCACAATCGAGGTCACGGCGTTGCAGGCGATCGCCGGCAAAATGAGCAAACCCGCGACAAGTGCGGTCATGCCGTATGCGCCCTCAAAATAGAGCGGCAACAAAACGCTCATCGAGAACGTCGTCATCATCGACACCACCACAAGCAGGCATGCAGGCCAAAAACGAACGCTCGCCATGGGACGCACGTTAAGCACCGGATGCTTGAGCTTGAGCTGACGAACCGCAAACAGGCCGAGCACCACAACAGCGGCGAAAAGCGTCGCGATACCGGCCATCACATTGGTCGAGAACTCGCCTACGGAATACACAAACGCCGTAATGCCGGCGGCGAGCAAAACAACCGACAGAATATCAAGCGTGGTGTTCGAGCGCTCTCCGACATTCCGAACGAGCTTTGCTGCCGCCGCGGCGACCACGACACCGCCCACCAGCGGCACTACGAACACCGCCCTCCAGCCAAACAACGTGCACATAAGACCACTAATCACGGGCCCAAACGCCGGCCCTAGCGTAATGCAGGCACCGCCCAGGCTCAGATACAGACCGAGCTTCTCGCGCGGAGCACAAGATAGCACCACATTCATCATGAGCGGAAACAAGATGCCCGATCCCGCAGCCTGCAAAATACGACTTGGCAGCAAAACGGTAAACGACGGGGCGACCAGGCACAGGACTTCTCCGGCGACCATGCATCCGCATGCGAAAAACAGCAGCTTGCGCGTCGAGAAACGACCGGACAGAAAGGCCATGATGGCCGTAAAGATCGACGTCACGATCATGTATCCCGAAACGAGCCACTGCGCCGTGGTAGCGCTCACCGAAAAGACCGCCATGATGTCGTGCAACGCCACGTTAATAATGTTCTCGTTAAACGCGGCGACAAAGGCTGCAATATACATTACGACGAGAAACGCCGCAGTGGCCGATGGCGCTACTTGAACTTGTTGCTGAGATTTGCTCCCCATGCATTTCCTTCCTCTTGGAACGACAGTCGCATCGCCCCAGAGGAACAGTCCAGGGCGAAAATGAGCCCTAGACTTACGCCAGACGCCGCACACGACGAATCTGACAACATGGTCCAACGTCGAAAGATTGTAACGCGGACGCGCAGCTTTCCTTCCGCGCTATTATTAAAAGTCCACGAAAGCATAAGACATGAGGAGCCCGCCATGATTAAGCCCATCATGAAATCCGAGTTCTTGTTGCGCCTGCCTTCCGAAGACGCGGGCCCCGATGACGCCGTGACTGGGCAGGACCTCCTAGATACGCTCCATGAGCATGAGCACGAGTGCGTGGGCCTCGCCGCCAATATGATCGGCGTGCGCAAACGCATCATCTGCGTAAAGGACGGCAACAGGGCGCTGTTGATGTACAACCCTCAAATTCTTGAGCAGGTCAATGCCTATCAGACGAGCGAAGGATGCCTCTCGCTTGCCGGCGAGCGCCCCTGTACCCGTTATCGCCGCATTAAGGTGGAGTATCTGGACGAGAACTTCGTCCACCGCATCAAAAACTTCTCGGGCTACACCGCCGAAATCATCCAACACGAAATCGACCACTGCAACGGGATCGTTATATAGTTCTGCCGATTCAAGAAAGCTCCCTGCAGCAAAACAACTGCAGGGAGCTTTTCATAGTGCGGAACTTCTATCCCACTAGCTCTGACGGTAATGGTCGAAGAAGTCGGCGAGGTCTTCGAGGGACTCTTTGAGCACTTCCATGCGCGGCAGGTACACGATACGGAAGTGGTCGGGCTCAGCCCAGTTAAAGCCGCCGCCGCGCGTGATCAGGATCTTCTTCTCGTGCAGCAGGTCAAGGGCGAACTGCTCGTCATCGGTAATGTTGAACTTCTTCACATCCATCTTGGGGAAGATGTAGAACGCCGCACGCGGCTTAACCACCGAGATGCCGTCAATCTTGTTGAGCGCCTCATACACAAAGTTGCGCTGCTCGTAGACACGGCCGCCGGGGCGGATGTAGTCGTTGACGGACTGATGGCCACCGAGTGCCGTCTGAACGATCGATTGAGCCGGCACGTTGGAGCACAGGCGCATGTTCGAGAGCATGTTCAGGCCCTCGATGTAATCCTTGGCAGGCTTTTTGTCGCCCGAAATCACCATCCAGCCCGCACGGTAGCCGCAGGCGCGGTAGGCCTTGGAGAGCGAATTGAACGTGATCGTGAGGACGTCGGTGGAGAGGCTCGCGATGGCGATGTGCTTCGCATCCTCGTAGAGGATCTTGTCGTAGACCTCGTCGGCGAAGATGATGAGGCCGAACTCGCGGGCGATGTCGACGAGCTTGAGAAGCGTCTCCTTCGGATAGACGGCGCCCGTCGGGTTGTTCGGGTTGATGATCACGATGCCGCGGGTCCTCGGGGTGATCTTGGCGCGGATGTCGTCAAGATCGGGCTGCCAACCGTTCTCCTCGTCGCAGAGGTAGTGCACGGGGGTGCCGCCCGAGAGGCTCGTGGTGGCTGTCCAGAGCGGATAGTCGGGCATCGGAATGAGGAGTTCGTCTCCTTCGTCGAGCAGCGCGTTCGTCGCGAGCGAGATGAGGTCCGAGGCGCCGTTGCCGAGATAAATGTCGTCGAGCGTCACGCCCCTGATGCCGAGCTCCTGCGTGTAGTGCATCACGGCCTTGCGGGCGGCGAAGATGCCCTTGCTGTCGGAGTAGCCCGCGGAGTTGGGCAGGTTGAGGATCATGTCTCGCTGGATTTCCTCGGGGACCTGGAAGTCGAACGAGGCGAGATTGCCGATGTTGAGCTTGATGAGCTGCTGGCCCTGGGCCTCCATCTCCTTGGCGCGGTCGACGATCGGGCCGCGGATGTCGTAGAGGACGTTGTTGAGCTTCTTGGATTTCTTGATGAGCTTCATGAGGTTTTCCGGCGGAGTTTCAAGCGGGGGAAAGGCCGCTCGTCAATGGCGGCGTCGAACTTCAAAGTGTACGCGCAAAGGCGACGCCGTGTGCGTGAAGGCGGCGTTTTGCTTGCATCCTGATGCAGTTCGGCCCGCCGTTTCGTTGAAAACGGCGGGCCGTCGTGAAGCCGGGCGGAGACGCGGTGCGTCGTGCGCGTCCCGAATTTAGGCGCGGGCGCGGATCCAGGCCTGGAGGTCGGCGATCGTGATGAAGGTCATGTCGTGCCTGCGGGCGAACTCGATGAGTTCGGGCGGGCGCATCATCGTGCCGTCGTCGGCCATGATCTCGCAGCACAGGCCGCAGGGCGCGAGGCCCGCGAGGCGGCACAGGTCGACGGTGGCTTCGGTGTGGCCGTTGCGCACGAGCACGCCGCCCGCCTTGGCGCGCAGCGGGAACATGTGGCCGGGGCGGCGGAAGTCCTCGGGACGGGCGTCGGGGCGAAGGGCGGCGAGCGCCGTGTGGGAGCGCTCGAAGGCGGAGATGCCCGTCGTCGTCTCGACGTGGTCGATGCTCACCGTGAAGGCGGTCTCGTGGTTGTCGGTGTTCTTCGCGACCATCGGCGCCAGGCCGAGCCTGTCGCAGAGCTCGCCCGACATGGGCATGCAGATGAGGCCGCGGCCGTGGACGGCCATGAAGTTGATGTTCTCGGGCGTGGCAAACTCGCCCGCACAGATGAAGTCGCCTTCGTTTTCACGATCGGGATCGTCGGTGACGAGGATGATCTTGCCGGCGCGAAGGTCTTCAAGCGCCTTTTCAATGGTGTCGAACGCATGGGTCATGACGTGTCTTCCTTGTCCGAAGCCAAGGGCTTCGGTTCTCTAGAGGATTGAAGGCGGGATGGGGAGCTTCCGCTCAAGGAAGAGACGAAGGCGCCCCGAACCCGGTGTTGGCCGAACGTTCAGGGCGACGGCAAAGGGCGCAGGCGCGGGCACGCGCATGCCGGACGCAGGCACGCGTCCGCCTTTGACCTGCATCTTCTTACATCCGGACTGTGACCGTCGGCCCAGGAGTTTCACCTGATCATGCGCTTCCCCTGAGGGAGAGGCGCTCGCGGGCTGTACCGCCGGTAGGGACTTTCACCCTGCCCTGAAGATTGCAGAGCGAATTTATACGGAAGGGAAGGGACGATGTCAAGAAAACGGGCGTTCGCGGAAACGAAAACGGGCGTTCGCCCGAAGGTGAACGCCCGTTGGAGGCTTGGATTCCGTTGTTCGAAACCGCGTGTTAGAACACGAGGCCGGCCATGAGGAAGCCGAACGGGATGGCGGCGACGAGGCCAAGGCAGCCCGGGAGGAAGAACGGATGGTTGATCACGTACGTGCCGGACCACTTGCCCATGAAGGAGCCCGTGTCGTCGCAGGAGATGGCGAAGGCGGAGGTCGGGTAGACGTTCGTGACGAAGATGCCCGAGACGGCCACGAAGCAGGCGAGGATCATCGGGGCGTCGCAGCCGAGGCTGGCGGCAACCGGGACGAGCAGGGCCGAGGTGGCACCCTGCGAGAAGAGCAGAGCGGACACGCAGAAGAAGGCGAGGGCGAGGAGGCCCGGGTACTGGCCGAGGAGGACAGTGGCCTGTTCCTTAATCGTCGGGATGTAGATGCCGATGACCGTGGAGGCGAGCCAGCAGATGCCGAGAATCACGACGAGGGATTCATAACCGCCCTTGAAGATCGAGGAGTTCTTGATCTTGGTGAGCTCGACGTCGCAGAACCAGTACATCAGCATCGAGATGAAGAGCATCGTGATGACGATGATGTCGCGGGAACCGAGGGTGTGGCCGATTTCCTTCTTGAAGAGGAGCATGGCAACGATGAACACCACGGAGAGGAGGAAGATCACGACGGAGAGCTTGGCGCCCTTCGGAAGCGGAGCTTCACGCTGTTCCTGAGAGGACATGGCGACGAGACCGGCCTTCATGCGGGCCTGGAAGATCGGGTCCTTTTCAAGGTCGACGCCCTGGAAGGCGGAGATGAGCGAAGCGACGGCGGCGCCGAAGAGGCCGGCCGGCAGAATCACGCAGAGGACCTGGCCGAAGGAGACGCCCATCGTTTCAACGACAACCCACATGGCGGCGGTGGCGGCCGAAATCGGGGAGGCGGAAATGGCGATCTGGGAGGCGACGACGGCGGAGGTCAGCGGCTGGGACGGACGAACGCCGTTCTGCTTGGCCACTTCCTGAATCACGTTCAGGATGGACATCGTCGTGAAGCCCGTGCCGGAGAGGATCGTCAGAAGGAAGGCGATCGCCGGAGCGAGGATGTTGATGTACTTCGGATTGGCGCGAAGAACGCGGGAGGCAACGCGAACCATGTAGTCCATGCCGCCGGCAACGTGCATGACGGAGCAGGCGAAGAGGACGGACATGATGATGAGGATCACGTCAAGGGGCATGGGACCCGGCGGGATGCCGAGGCAGAAGACGGCAATAGCCATGCCGAA
>CALEXE010000135.1:0-26652 GCA_937925265.1 uncultured Collinsella sp.
GCTGGCCGATGCGCTCGAGGCCCAGGGTTTCCAGCGCGAGGCCGTCTCGATGATCGAGTCTACCGACCGCGAGGCAACCGGCGAGCTCATGAAGCTCCGCGGCATCGTCGATGTGCTCATTCCGCGTGGCGGTGCGGGCCTGATTCAGCGTTGTGTGCGCGAGTCGCTCGTACCGGTGATCGAGACGGGCACGGGCAACTGCCACATCTATGTGCATGAGTCGGCCGACTTTGATAAAGCGCTCAACATTATCGTCAATGCCAAGACGCAGCGCGTGGGCGTGTGCAATGCCGCTGAGTCGCTGCTGGTCGACCGCGCTGTGGCCGACGCGTTTTTGCCCGCGGCCGTGGCCGTACTGCACGACCATGGCGTGCTCATTCACGGCGATGAGGCCACGTGCGCCGCGTGCGCCGACGCCGGCTTTGTGGAGGGCGGTGACTACGTCGCCGCGACTGAGGAAGACTGGGGCCGCGAGTACCTGGCGCTCGAGATGAGCGTGAAGGTCGTGGCAAACGAGGACGAGGCCATCGCACACATCAATCGCTACGGCACGATGCACTCCGAGGCCATCGTTGCCGAGGACACGGATGCTTGCGAGCGCTTCCTGGATGCGGTCGATGCCTCGGCCGTGTACGCCAACGCCAGCACGCGCTTCACCGACGGCGGCGAGTTTGGCCTGGGCGCCGAGATCGGCATCTCGACCCAAAAGCTCCACGCCCGCGGACCCTTCGCCGCCGAGGCCCTCACCACCTACAAATACAAGCTCCGAGGCACCGGCCAGGTCCGCCCCTAAACCTACCAAAAAGGGACAGGTTTATTTTGGCAGGTTTTATCTGCGGTTTTGCCGGGCGACACGTTCGCCCGGCTTTTTTCTCCGCATAACTTTTTTGCCTTTCGGCTTGAGCCGCGGCGATATACGATAGTGACACCGTGTCCTAACATCGACTCACCTGGAGGTATTGCCATGTCCCAGACGCTCACCGCCGGAATCACCCGCGACCGCGCATTCGAACTGCTCAACGAGCACAACAAGGACCCGTTTCACATTACCCATGGCGAGACGGTTGAGGGCACCATGCGCTACTTTGCGCGCGAGTTCGACCCCGAGAACGAGGAGTTCTGGGGCATCGTCGGTCTGCTCCACGACCTGGATTGGGAGGAGCATGAGGACGACCCCATGAACCACACCATCTACGCTGCCGAGATTCTTAAGGGCGAAGGTGCGTCTCCCGAGCTCATTCGCGCCATCCAGACGCACACGTCGGACTTCAACACCTCGCTGCCCAAACCCGAGCTGCAGATGGAAAAGATCCTGTTTGCCTGCGATGAGCTCACCGGGCTGATCGGAGCCGCCGTCATCATGCGCCCGAGCAAGAGCGTCATGGACTTTACGACCAAGTCACTCAAGAAGAAGTTCAAGGACAAGCGCTTTGCCGCCGGCTGCTCGCGCGACGTGATTTCGCAGGGCGCCGAGATGCTCGGCTGGGAGCTCCCCGAGCTCTTTGACCGCACCATCGCGGCCATGCAGTCCTTCGCGCCCGACCGCGACACCTTCCAGGCCTAACCTGCCAAATTGGGACAGGTTTATTTTGGTAGATTTTATCTGGGAAAACGCTTCCGTTGGACGTTATTCAGCGGAAGCGTTTTCTGTTTGACATGGAGACGCTGGCGAATGCGGTGCCTCGCGGCAGGCAGTTGCGCTTCGCCGTATCCGTAACTCGGTAAACGCGACGTTAGGACGCGTTCTTGATAATCCATGTTCCCAGTCCGGTCAGCAGCTGAACCTGCTTAACCGTTAGCCCTTGTTTTCGAAGCGCGAGAATCGCCTCATTGCGAAGTGGCTTGGAGACGGATTTAAGTACCGTCGGAGCACATCCTGCGACACTCTGCACGATTGCCGTGCCAAATTCGCATAGATCTTCCTCGCGAACCTTGGCTGTTGCGCTGGGGCGATAGGGAAGCGACGGCGTACTTTCCATGAGCTTAAGGTATGAGCGAGGTGTTGGGAATAAAACACCGACAACGCTGCCGGTGACATGCGGGCGTGACCTGGCGCTCATTAGATACTCGCGATGGCTGCTCCAGGGATATTCGTCATATGCCGCCAGTCCTGCTTTTTGTGGATTCAGATGGATGTATCGAATTGCTTCGAGTAAATATACTTCCGACTTAATGGGCGAATCCCAAAACCGTTCCTGAAACACGTGGCCGATATGTCCTGTCCGCGCATTGTACCTGCCCGCATACGATACGGCTATCGCGTGCATCGCGTCGCTCTTACGGTCGTCCGGATCGTCGATGAGTAGATGGATGTGGTTCCCCATAAGGCACCAAGCGATAAGCTCGATATTGTGTTTGGGGAGGATCGCATCGAGGATCTGAAGCATGGCGATTCGGTCCTCGGCATCGTCAAACAGCAATTGCCCTCCGTTTCCACGCAACGTGACGTGGAAATAACCGGTTGGTGACTTTGAACGAGGTTTTCTCGGCATGGCCCCTCCTTTAGCTTGGATGGGCTGAAGATACCTCATTCGGAGGCTTCGGCTGCCGGGATTCAGTTCACCGACTATAGCTGCTACCTGCCGAAATGTTATTGCGTTTTCAAATTGATGCTTTTTAATGGTAATTGAGTAAGACGGGCGCGCTTGTTGTGGATGCGGGCGTTGGTTACGTCGATCTGGACGGCCCTCGCGTGATGTCATCGCAAATGGGCTTCACGCATTTTTGCGGCGATAGAAAAATGGTCGGGCGCTCTTAAACAAAACGGAGCACCCGACCATTTACTGATTGTTTGTTGATGTTTGGCCAGATAGAACCTGCCAAAATAAACCTGTCCCTTTTTGGCAGGTTAGTTAAGGGCGGCTTGGGCTAGGCGGGCTTCGGCGGCCTCTTCGGTGACGCCCAGGGCCACGGCGAATTCCTCTATGGAACGGCGCTTGGCCTCCTTGAGCACGCGCATATAGTAGGAACTGGGCTTTTTGCTAGCTTCCTCTGCCTGGCGAATGCGGTGCATCATGGTTTTTGCCACACGGACCGTCTCGGGTGCGCCTAGCTTAAGCTGCTGCTTAAAGTGCGTTTCCTCAAGCGAGCTGTTGCGCTCGGTAAAGGTGTCGCACTCCAGCTCGTCATAGTGGCTCAGCAGGTGCTCTGCATCTTGCTGGGAGATGGCGGCATGCAAACGGTCGGCCTGCGCCACGGGGTACATGAGAATCGTCTGCGCATGTCCCTGCTTGGTCTCGAGCAACAACATGGGTTGCGGTGTGTCGTCCCTAAAACCGACGACGGTGCAGACTCCCTGACCCGGATGAATGACGTGTTGACCGATTGAGAACATGCTACCTCCAACTTATACGAATTTACGTATGTCTAGAATACCACGCTGACGTGCGCAAACCCTGACTTTATGCAGGAAAAGCACACAACTCTGATAGGTAAGAGTATTCGATATTCCGAGCAGCTCATGCACATGTTTATGCATTTTAGGCAGGCGCACAATCAGCAGGCAAACGGCCATCTTTGAGTGGCCCCGGGCGAGCTGTAGTCATTTTTGTGCATATGCAATTTCGATTGGCTTTACCCTGCGACAGTGCCCCTCGCTTGTGATAGAGTGCTACAAACTCTGGCTTTTGCCCTACGAGTGACCAAGAGCTCGGGGGCTTTAACACAAGGAGGATCTATGCCCGAGAAGATTGAAGAGCTGGTACGCGCTGCGCTTGCTGCGGCCCAGGAGGCCGGCGACCTTTCCGCATTTGAACTTGACGATTGCGCCATCGAGCGACCGGCTGACACTTCTCATGGCGAGTGGACCTCTACCATGGCCCTGAAGTCCGCCAAGCTGGCCCACTGCGCCCCGCGCAAGATCGCCGAGGCCATCGTTGCCCATATGCCCGAGGATCCCGCGATCGAGAAGGTTGAGATCGCAGGCCCCGGTTTCATCAACTTCTACCTCTCCGTTGCCGTCAAGAATGCCATCTTTGGCGAGGCTCGCGAGAAGGGCATGGACTTCGCTAAGTCCAACGTCGGTGGTGGCCTGAAGACCCAGGTCGAGTTCGTTTCCGCCAACCCCGTCGGCCCCATGCACATTGGTCACGGCCGCTGGGCCGCTCTGGGCGACTCCCTTTGCCGCGTCATGGACCACGCCGGTTACGACATCCAGCGTGAGTTCTACATCAATGACCACGGCTCTCAGATGAACACCTTCGGCAACTCCATCAGCACGCGCTATATGCAGCTTGCCGACATCATCGCCAAGCAGGGCGTTGATATCGACGAGGCTCACAAGCTGCTGATCGCCGACCGTGACGCCTTTGTTGCCGACGAGAACGACGAGCACCCCGAGACCCATCCGTATCAGGACAACTTTGCCGAGACCTTGGGCAAGGACTCTTACGGCGGCGACTACATCATCGACGAGGCCGCCGAGTTCTGGCGCACCGACGGCGACAAGTGGGTCGACGCCGATCCGCAGGAGCGCATGGAGAGCTTCCGTGAGCGCGGCTACGTGAAGATGGTCGACAACATGCGCGACCTCTGCCACGCCGTCAACTGCGACTTTGACCGTTGGTACTCCGAGCGCTCGCTGTATGTGAAGGACACCGAGGGCGAGACCGCCGGCACCTCCGCCGTCGACCGCGCTTTTGAGAAGCTCGACAAGATGGGCTACCTCTACACCAAGGACGGCGCCCTGTGGTTCCGCTCCACCGATCTGGGCGACGACAAGGACCGCGTCCTGATCAAGTCCGACGGCGAGTACACCTACTTCGCCTCCGACGTCGCCTATCACTGGGATAAGTTCCAGCGCGTCGATCACGTCATCGACATCTGGGGCGCCGACCACCACGGTTACATCGAGCGCGTCCGCTGCGTCTGCGACGCTCTGGGTTACCCCGGCAAGTTCGAGGTTCTACTGGGCCAGCTCGTCAACCTGCTGCGTAACGGCAAGCCCGTCCGTATGTCCAAGCGCAAGGGCACCATGGTGACCCTGCAGGAGCTCGTCGACGAGGTCGGCTCCGATGCCGCTCGCTACACGCTCATCTCCAAGAGCTCCAACCAGATGGTCGACTTCGACATTGAGGCCGTTAAGAAGCGCGACAACTCCAACCCGGTCTATTACGTGCAGTACGCTCACGCTCGCGTCTGCTCCATCCTGCGCCGTGCCGCTGACGTAACGCCTGAGCAGGCCGACGAGATGGGCATGAAGGCCGTTGCCGCCAAGGCCATCGGTGAGAACGTCGATTACTCGCTGCTGACCGACCCGACCGAGCTCGCCCTTTCGCGCAAGCTCAACGAGCTCACCGACCTGATCGCCAGCTGCGCTCGCGATCGCGCTCCGTTCCGTCTGACCCACTTTGCCGAGGAACTCGCCGGTGACTTCCACAGCTTTTACGCTGCCTGCCAGGTGCTGCCGAGCGAGGGTCGTCCCGTCGACCCCGAGCTTTCGCGTGCCCGTCTGGCCGCTTGTGATGCCGTCCGTGTGACGCTCGCCCTGGTGCTCACCCTCGTTGGCGTTTCCGCGCCCGAGCAGATGTAATCTGCGGGTCATTTGACCGTGTAGGTTTGGTTTAACTGAGCCCTATAAGCCCGATCTCCTACGGAGGTCGGGCTTTTTTCGCAAACGCCGACGTATTGATGAATTTGGAACTGCTGGAAATGCGAAACTATGCCGGTTTACTACGATGAATTGAGGAATTTCCAACCACGCCGGCTTTTCGCAAAAAAGCGCAAGGCATCTACCTGCGGTTTTAGTTCAACATGTTTCGGAGTGGTCGCGGTTGATCGATTCGTCGTAGTAAACCGCCATAGTTTTGGCGGAGGCAGTCTGATTTGTGGGTGGTAGACCAAAGAGTGTCCCTTTTGACTAGTCGTTTAAGAACGCCCCCAATGACTAAGTTGCAGGTGGCGGCGGTTGTGTTACACTAACGCTGCGTAGTTGACGCAATCATCTCGATACAGATCAATGATGTCCGTCGTTTTGAACGGAACTAGACTGTTTAGCCGCCCTGAAGGTTTATGCAGGGAGCATGTGATCACAGGGCTTGAAAAGAAAGTTGAGCAAACACTGTGTCTGATCAACAGCAAGAAAACGAAATAACGACGACGCAGGCCGCTCCCGCTGCACCGGTTGCGTCGGACCAGGTCGCGGCGCCCGCGCAAGCCTCGGCTCCCGAGACGCCTAAGGCTGCTTCGACGCCTATGCCTGTAGCGGCTGAGAAGGCCGTGCCTGCAACTGGTGAGGAGGCTGCTCCGGCAAAGCCCAAGCGCACGCGCCGCGCGGCCAAGCCTGCCGCTGACGGCGAGGAGGTCGCCAAGCCCAAGCGCCGCACCACGCGCACGACTCGCGCCAAGCGCACCGTTGCGGCTGACTCCTCGGCGCCGATTTCCGATGAGGTCGCGCAGGCACGTGCGTTGGCGCAGATTAGCGAGGCTCAGGTGGTGCGCGCCCGCCGTCGTGCTGCCGAGCGCGAGGCCGCGGCTCTGACCGAGCTCGCAGCTCCGTCTGTGCCCGAGACGCCTGCCGCCACCGAGACTCCTGTCGCCGACCAGCCGACCGAGAAGCCGGTACCGCGCACACGCCGTCGCACGGCTGCTAAGGCCGAGCAGGTTGCGGAACAGGTAGTCCCCGAGCCCACTGAGACTTCGGTCCGTTCCGCGGCAGGGGAGGGTGCATCGTCTGTTGAGCCCGCTGCGCCTGTCGAGGCCAGCGAAGTTCCCGTTGTCGATCCGGCTTTGCGCCCGCACCGTCGCGGTCGCAAGCCTAAGGCCTTTGTCGAGGCCGAGAAGGCCGCAGCCGCAGCCGCCGCCGCTCGGGATGCTGCGGCGACCGCCAAGTCCTCAACTGCTGCCGATGAACCCGTCCAGGATGCTACGACTTCCGAGGCCGTTTCTGCCGATGCCGAGCCCGCCGACGTCCGTCCCGGTCGCAGGCGTCGCACTGCTGCTAAGCGCACGTCCAAGGCTAAGGCTGCCAAGAAGGGCGCGTCCGAGGATTCCACCGAGACGACCGCCGATGTATCGACTGATGCCGCCGAGCCCCAGGACGTCGAACAGCCTGCATCCGAGAAGCCCAAGCGCGGTCGTAAGAAGTCCGTTAAGGCCAAGGCCGCCGAGCAGCATGCTGATGTCGAAGCGCAGGTTGATTCTGGCGCCGAGGCCAATGACGCCGCTGCGGCCAATGTTGACACCACCGCAACCGATGGTGCCGCCCCCGCCGAGAGCGAAGACGGCGCTCGCCCCAACCGTCGCCAGCACAAGCGCAACGAGGAGCGCAACGAGCGCAAGGACGAGCGCAACAACGACCGTCGCAACCGCCAGCGCGATCGCAAGCAACGCAACAAGGAGCGTAATGCCGCTCCCACCGAGCCTACGCTTTCGCGCGAGGAGCTCGCTGCCATGAAGGTTGCCGAACTTCGCGAGAAGGCCAAGGAGTTCGAGATCGAGACGACCGGCAAGAAGAAGGCCGAGCTCGTCGAGGAAATCTACGTCACCGCTGCGAAGGCCGAGGGCTTCCGCGACATCAAGGGCATTCTGCAGATTCGCCCGGACAGCTCCGGCATCATCCACGCCCATGGCTACATGAAGTCCAACGACGACGCCTTCGTGCCCGCCTACCTCATCCGCTCCGCGCGCCTGCGCACGGGCGACGTCATCGAGGGCTCGCTGCGTCCTTCGCGCGGCGGCGACAAGCGCGCCGGCCTCGCCAAAATCACGACCGTCAACGGTCTGGACCCCGAGCAGATTCGCAACCGTCCCAAGTTCGGCGACCTCACCCCGGTCTATCCCAACGAGCCGCTGCGCATGGAGCACGGCAAGGACTCTATTACCGGTCGCGCCATCGACATCGTGTCACCGATCGGCAAGGGCCAGCGCGGCCTGATCGTGTCCCCGCCCAAGGCCGGCAAGACCACGATCCTCAAGAAGATCTGCCAGTCTATCTCGATTAACAACCCCGAGGTGCACCTCATCTGCCTGCTCGTCGACGAGCGCCCCGAAGAGGTCACCGATATGCAGCGTTCCATCAAGGGTGAGGTTGTGGCGTCGACCTTCGATATGCCTGCCGACAACCACACCCGCGTGGCAGAGCTCGTCATCGAGCGCGCCAAGCGCATCGTAGAGCTGGGTGGCGACGTCGTGGTGGTGCTCGACTCCATCACGCGCCTCGCCCGCGCCTACAACTTGGCGGCGCCTGCCTCGGGCCGCATCCTTTCGGGCGGCGTCGATTCGGCGGCACTGTATCCGCCCAAGCGCTTCCTGGGTGCAGCCCGCAATATCGAGAACGGCGGCTCGCTCACCATCCTGGCCTCTGCCCTCATCGACACCGGTTCCAAGATGGACGAGGTCATTTTCGAGGAGTTCAAGGGCACCGGCAACATGGAGCTTAAGCTCGACCGCGACCTGGCCGACCGCCGCATCTTCCCGGCTATCGACCCCGTTGCCTCCGGTACGCGTAACGAGGACCTGTTGGTCGACGAGCAGATGCGTCCGTTTGTCTTTGGTCTGCGTCGCATTCTTGCCGGCATGAACAATACCGAGCGTGCGGCGGCGTCGTTTATCAAGGGTCTGAAGGGCACCAACACCAACCAGGAGTTCCTGGTGCGTTCGGCCAAAAAACACAGCGACTACGAGCAGACGTTCTAGGTTGTCATCCACGCGCTGCGATAGTCATCAATGCGATAAAGGGTCGGGGCTTTGAGCCTCGGCCCCTTTCCATTGCGCCGCTCCGCGCTTATTTTTGACCGTAAGACCGACGAGCAGCAGGTTTCCCGTTTCAATCCGACATCGTCGCTTGCAATCGGCAGGGCGGTTTCGCATAATAGCTTTTAAGCTTCGCGACGGAAAACGCAGATGAAACGAACCATATACCGTTGCTTTGGGGCATAGCCCCGCTTCATCTTCTCTCGCGCAGCCAACTGAATGATGCGATTTGGGTGCTGGAAGATGGGGAGAGCTCATGGCTTCTTCTGATGCAACACAACGAGCAGTCCTTGCCGGACTTTCCTGCGGGATCGGCCTTGCCGCCCCCGTGGTGATGTATGCCGCGACGCTGCCGTTCTCGTCGGTCAACGAGACGGTTGTCGCGGGCGCTGTTCCCTTTGCCGTCGGTGCGGTGGCGGGCGTGGGCATCTATGCCGCCTCGCTGGGTATCTCCGAGTACCGTGTGCAGCGTGAAGAGCGTCTGTTCCAGCCCGATGCCATGGGCGGTGCCGCCAATCTCAATCAGCATCAAAGCGAGTTCAAGACCGCCTCGATTCCAGCTCAGCAGCAGGATGCGACTCCTTACGCTGCGACTTCTGCTTCTCAGGCTCAGTCGGAGCAGTCTACCTCGGCATTCCTTTCCGGCCTGACTGGTGCGTTCCAGCGCCGTCATGCCGATGATGGTGTCCCTACCATCGCTCGAGCCGCAGATGCCATGGACGAGGCCGAGGCTTGGTCCATGATCGACAGCATGCTCGACGACGATTCGCCGGTGAGCTGCGACCCTGCGCGCTCGCGCGACGTCTATCAAGTCGCCATCGACGAGCTCACCAACGGCGGGCAGACCGGCTCCTTCAATCGCGACGACATCGCCGCCGCGGCACGCGCCGTGTCTGGCTCCCAGGCCGCCCCTGCGGGCAGCACGGCGGCTTTTGTGGCACTCGTTGCCAACGCGGCAGCCAATAACGCCTGCAGCGCCACCTCGGCGGACGCGAACGCTTCTGCCGATAATTCGTACGTTGATGAAGCCATGACCGCGGACGAGGAGGCCGTTGCCGCCCGCCGTGCCGCCGAAAGCTCGCTTTGGGGCGCTCCTGCCCAGCAGCAGGCGGCTGAGGCTGCGCCGTACAACGCAAACCTCGCCAGCATGCCTATCATTTTCGGTGCCGCGGACATCGATCTCGATGACCTCGATGAGCCTGCAGCCATCACCGCATCGATTGATGCCCAAGATCGCATCGACACCGGCGACCTTCCGGATGCCTCGCTCGAGGTTGATGTCCCCATGGCCGATTACTCGGGCCACGAGGACATGTGGGCCGCTGCCACCGCGATTCTGGACGAGATCGACGAGCCTGCTCCTGTTGCAGCTCCCGCTCCCGTCGCTGCCCCTCAGCCTGCTGCACCCGCCTATGTCGGCCGTCACAGCGCTGTGTTCCCCGAGGATACCGCCCGTATCTCGCGCGAGGGCATCGAGCGAGCCGAGGCTATTGCCGCCGGCATTATGGAAAATCGTCGTCACGAGCGCGTCAATCAGATCCTCGAGGAAGAGATCGAGCGCCTGCAGTCCTCTACCGCCAAGCGTACGGGCCGTGCCTATCTGAGCGTTATCGAGGGCGGTACCGCCAGCTTCGCGCCGCTCCGCGCGGAGGCATAACTTCTGCATGGTTAAGATCAATCGAAAATGGGCGGTCGTGACCTGCCTGATGGCGCTCTTGATCTGGGGCAATTCGCTGGTTCCCGGCTCGGGGTCGGGTTCGCTGAGCCTAACGGTCATGGAAGCTATCCGCGGTTTCCTGCGCGGCGTGGGACTCCCATATGCATGGGTGACCAACTTTGTTGTTCGCAAGTGCGCGCATTTTACCGAGTATATGGTGCTCGGCATCTTGGCAACGCACGCCTTTGATTTTGAGGGCCGGCGCACCTTTGACGTGCTGCTGCCCACGGCGGTGTTCCTGCTGCTGATTCCCTCGATCGACGAGACGATTCAGCTCTTTGTGCCGGGACGCGCCGGCATGATCACCGATGTGATGATCGACTGCTGCGGAGCGGCAACGGGCGTTGTGCTCCGATATCTCTTACGGCCGCTGATGCGCGCCAAAAAAGCCGCCTAGGACGTATTGTTTGGTCCTAGGCGGCCTTTTTTATTTGAGGGCTTATATGAGACGTGGTGGCGTCGTTCCGTAGGTCGGATTTGCCGGGCGCGCCACGCCCTGTGGGTGCGTCTGCTACTGAAGCGCCTGTGCGCCCAGGGCCAGGCAGCCCATAATGCCCTGCTTGCCCTCGAGGCTGTTGTTGACGATGTAGTTATCGATGTCGGCCATCTCGGGCGTGACGATGTAGCCGTTGAGCATCTCGGCGCACTTCTTGCGCGCGAGCGGCACGATGGGGGTGTGGTCGGCCACGCCGCCACCGATGACGATCTTTTGCGGTGCGTAGCACAGGATGTAGGTCATGAGCGCCTGCGCCAGATAGCCGGCGAGCAGGTCCATGGCCTCCGGGTCATCGGCCATCTCTCCGGCGCTCTTGCCACCCCAGCGCTTTTTGACGCCGGGACCGGCGATGAGGCCCTCGAGGCAGTTGTCGTGGAAGGGGCAGCCGCTGTGCTCGCCGATGGTGTCGCGCGGGTCGCGCGTGACCAGGATGTGACCGGCCTCGGGATGCATCATGCCGTGCACGAGCTTACCGCCCGAGAGCACGCCGGCGCCCACGCCGGTACCGATGGTCAGATACACCACGTCAGTGAGGTCCTGGGCGCAACCAAAGGTGACCTCGCCCAGGCAGGCGACGTTGACGTCGGTGTCGTAACCACAGGGGATATTGAGCTCGTTTTGGATGGTGCCCAGCAGGTCAAAGTAGCGCCATGCCGTTTTGGGCGTCTCCAGGATCTTGCCGTATTGGGACGAGGCAGGGTTGACTGCGGTGGGGCCAAAGGCGCCGATGCCCAGCGCGGCGATGTCCTTGTCGGCAAACCATGCGTTGACGGCCTCGACGGTCTCCTGCGGGGTCGTGGTCGCGATCTGCTCGCACTCCAGGACCATACCGTCTGCATAGCCCGTGGCGCAGACCATCTTGGTGCCGCCGGCCTCGAGCGCTCCGATAAGCTGCTCTGCCATAGTATTCCTCTCTGGGACGAGTTGCTCCGTGACTAAAGTATAGCGCTCTAAAAAATGAATGAGGTCGCTATAAAAAGAAACCTCATGGCCCAACGGGTTCACGAGGTTTCTTTAGTGCCTTTAGTTACTGACCGTCCTTACCCGCGCGGTTCGATTTTATCACGCAGAGACTTGAGGTTCTCCAGTGCCGCGTTAAGCGTCTCGTCTCGTTTGGCAAAGTGGAAACGAATCAGATGGTTGACGGGCTCGCGGAAGAAGCTCGAGCCGGGCACGGCGCCCACGCCCACCTTTGAGGCCAGGTCCTCGCAGAAGTCGAGGTCGCTGTCATAGCAAAACTCAGAGATGTCCATCATCACGTAGTAGGCGCCCTGCGGCACGTTGTGCGTGAGGCCGATGCTGTCGAGTCCCTGACAGAATAGGTCGCGCTTGGCGGTGTAGAGGTCGAGGACCTCCTGGTAATAACTGTCGTCGAAGTTGAGGGCGGTGACGACGGCCTCTTGCAGGGGAGCGGCGGCGCCTACGGTGAGGAAGTCGTGGACCTTTTTGATGCGCTCGGTGATTTCGGCGGGAGCGATGGTGTAGCCTAGGCGCCAGCCGGTGATGGAGTAGGTCTTGGACAGCGAGCTGCAGCTGATGGTTCGATCGAACATGCCGGGCAGCGTGGCCATATAGACGTGCTCGTGGGGCGCGTAGACGATGTGCTCGTATACCTCGTCGGTAATGCAGTAGGCGTCATACTTTTTGCACAGGTCGGCGATAAGGGTGAGCTCCTCGCGGGTAAAGACCTTGCCGCAGGGGTTGGACGGGTTGCATAGAACGATCGCCTTGGGATCGTTGTCGCGGAAGGCCGCCTCCAGGACCTCACGGTCAAAGTCAAAGGTGGGCGGGTTGAGCGGCACGTAGATAGGCTCCGCACCCGAAAGGATCGTGTCGGCGCCGTAGTTCTCGTAGAATGGCGAGAAGATGACGACCTTGTCGCCGGGGTTTGTGACCGTCATCATGGCGGCCATCATGGCCTCGGTGGAGCCGCAGGTGACCACGATGTTCTCGTTGGGGTTGATCGGCATGCCCATAAAGTGCTCCTGCTTGGCGGCAAGCGCCTCACGCATGGCCTGGGAGCCCCAGGTGATGGAGTACTGGTGATAGAGCGGCTTGGGGTCGCTGGCGATGGCGCTCAGGCTGTTGAGCAGCTGCGCCGGGGGATCGAAGTCGGGGAAGCCCTGCGACAGGTTGACGGCGCCATACTTATTGGAGATGCGCGTCATGCGGCGGATGACCGAATCGGTAAACGTTGCCGTACGGTTGGAGAGTTCTTTCATGCTTGTCCTTTCGAGCATTTGCAGTGGGGCAAGTTTACTCCTATGAAACCGGTGGGAATTGCTCGAAATGGTCTCGAAAAACTCTTTTCAAAATTCTTGAAAATTGGGGCTTGCATCGCGTGGCGTTCCTTGCAATAATAGTCGAGCGCGAAGCGCACAGGACACGGTGGGTGTAGCTCAGTTGGCTAGAGCGACGGGTTGTGGTCCCGTAGGTCGAGGGTTCGAGTCCCTTTACCCACCCCAGTTCTTGCTTCGTGTTGATATCGGGTCGTTAGCTCAGTTGGTAGAGCAGGGGACTCTTAATCCCAAGGTCCAGGGTTCGACCCCCTGACGGCCCACCAAAGCATGTTTAGACGGTCAACGAAAGTTGGCCGTCTTTTTTTGTTGACCTTTCATGGGGTCGAACCCGAAAGGGCACGGCCGCTTTCACAGATCGAGTCTACCCTGGGGATCGGTAAAACCGTCAGTACCCTCCTTGAGTTTCTTCTCGTCTGCCTTCACGCGACGCTCGAGCTTTTTTGTATCCTCGGCAGGCGGCAGGTTCTCGGGGACAATTCCGCGGTCGATGAGGCTGTCACGCACGCTTGTGTTGTTCTCGACGTGCTCTTGCTTGATCTGGTCCAGACCGTACAGGTCGTGTTCCTCGGCGTTGAAGGCCGTCATCGAGTTCGTAAGGTCCTTTGCTTTGATGAGAACATCGGCTAGCCCGTCCGCCAATGCCGAGCTCTTGGATACGCCGAGCTGTTGCTTCATTTCCGCCGTGCTTCTGCCGCCGAATAACGCTTCATCGCCCTTCGACTTGATGATTGCGAATCCTTTGGAGTCCACGCCGCGTTTGAACGCAATACCCGAGAGCTGTTTCTCTGAATCAGATAGCGAGTGGCGCGCCTGCAAGCGCTGAATCTCTGCGAAGCGCTGCTCTATGAGCTCTTGGCGGCGCGTCTGCACGGCGAAGTACGCCTGTGCGAGCGCGATTTCTTGCTTGTTTGAATCTCCGTTCTGGGCGATTAAATAGCATGCATAGCGCGTAAGTTTGTAGTCTTTAACCGCGCGAGCGGCGACACCGGCAGTTTCCATTTTCGTGGTGTCACGAAAATGGGAATCAACTGGAGTTTTGTTTGTTTCGCACGAGACTTTTGCCCCTTAACAACTTCGGCAAAGTTCTCCCATCGAGTGTACCCCATGGGTTCCATTAAATCGCGTGCGAGCCAATACTCAACGCCGTCTTCCACATTGGCGTAGCTATCAAGTTTGACACGCCACTTCTCGATATCTCCACTGTCCATATCTCCTCCTCGCTGGCCTATTGTCTATGCGGGCTTTGCCCGCTCTGTATTCAGAATTAGGATACGCTGCCGTGCGGACACGAATGGGCCCCGTGCCACTTCGAGTTCACGGGGCCCATAGATATCGATTAGTTGTGTTTTGCTTTAGATAGGTGTCCAGTTTAATTCGCTCGATAGTGCGATCCGAGACTTTCGGTTCGCTTGCGCATGGCTTTGACCATTTTCTGTGCTAGCTGAATCTGCGACTGTATGCGGGCGAGCGCAGCGATTTCGCTGTCGTTGGCATGCGGCTTATTTAGAGCTGTGGCATCATCTTGAATGTTTTCAAGCTCTTGCAGCGCCTTGGAAAGGCCAACTTCGGTCCTGTTGATCATGCAATAGGTACTCATCGTGTGCTTGAGACTGCGAGTCAGGCGTTTGGCATCTGTTGTGGCAATGCCATACTGGGGGAGGGCGATATCCATCGGAGCGGCCGCCTCAGGAGCGTCCAGCGCTGCTTGGGCTGCCGATGCGCCCGCGATGCGCCCGAACACGATGCCGTTGGCGCTTGACAGGCCGCCGATGCGGTCGGCGCCGTGCATGCCGCCTGTCGCCTCGCCGCAGGCGTAGAGGCCTTCGACGCCCGTGAAGGCTGTCTTGTCGATCTTGATACCGCCGTTGGCAGCATGGGCATACATCGCCACACGCATCTCGTCACTCGGCGCGATACCATGCTCGTCTTGCAGCCAGGTGGCAAAGGTCTGCACGAACTCGGGGACATTCTCTCGCGGGAAGTCGTAGTGGAGCGCCAGGCCTTCGTCACCAGCATGATCGATGGCAAGATCGATGGCGCGGGAAGCCAGGCGCGAAGTGAAGGGACCATATCCGGAGCGCTGCTCAAGCAGATCGTCCAGCTTGCCGTCGGCAATATCGACCGGTTGGTCAAATGTGACGTAGCGCCAAGTCTTCTCGTTAAAGACAAGGTTTCGCTTGGGTTCGATGAAGCCAGGCATCATCTGCATGAACTCTATATTAGTAAGGGACGCGCCGTGCGCCAGCGCGATGGCCTGTGAGGAGCTGAGTACATCGGCGGAAGTGAGGCTGCGCTCGAACAGGCCACCCGTGCCTCCGGCAGCGATGATAGTGGCCTTAGCTGCCATAGGCACGAGACGCTCGTTTGTCCGGTCGTAGAGCGTGGCGCCGACAATCTTTTCGTCCGTATCTTCAACAAGGTCGATAAGCTCGTGGCGGGGGAGCAGGCGAATGCCGAGCGACTCGATCCGGGTCGTCAGAGCGTCCTCAAGGGGCTTGCGGGTGAGGCCGCGCCACATGCGCGTCTTGTGGTCAAAGCAGGGGATAAACTGCTTTTGCTGAGCGCTCTCAGCGCTTTGCGGACGCTGGAGCTCAACGCCCAGGTCCTGCTCGAGCCATTCAATTGCCTGGGGAATGCCGTGGACGAACGTCTGGACGAGTTCAGGGTCGGCAACGCCGCCGCCGACGGCCTGGATGGTGTCGATAAGGTTCTGTTCGTCGCCTTCGTCGACGGGACCAATAAGGCCGAGGCCCCAGGTGCCCGGGAAGAAGCTCGATCCACTCATAGTCTTTCCGGCGCTTGCCACAGTGACGGTTGCACCCGTGCGTGCCGCTTCGATGGCGGCGCAAAGGCCCGCAATGCCAGATCCAATTACCAGTACGTCAGTCGATTCCATCGGATTCCTTTCTCGTCCGGCGCATTGTCGCACGGGTGATCGGCAATGGGGCCGCAAAGACTCGGCAAATCGGTAAAGGGCAAATATGGCAGGTGGGCGTCATGGACGCTCTGGCGCTCCGTCTCATCACATCTCGTATTTCGCCCCAACTGATATATCGGCATTAGCTACCCTGCGACAGCGTAAACAAAAAGAGCCGCTACCCCGAAAGGTAGCGGCTCCAAAGCTCAACTATGTGAGCATCGCGCGGGCGCGACTAGGCCTTGAGGGCCTCCTCGACGGCGACAGCGCAGGCGACGGTGGCACCGACCATGGGGTTATTGCCCATGCCGATGAGACCCATCATGTCGACGTGCGCAGGCACGGAGGAAGAACCGGCGAACTGGGCGTCGGAGTGCATGCGGCCCATGGTGTCGGTCATGCCGTAGGAGGCAGGGCCGGCGGCCATGTTGTCCGGGTGCAGGGTACGGCCCGTGCCGCCGCCGGAGGCGACGGAGAAATACTTCTTGCCCTGCTCAATGCACTCTTTCTTGTAGGTGCCGGCGACGGGGTGCTGGAAGCGGGTCGGGTTGGTGGAGTTACCGGTGATGGAGACGTCCACGCCCTCGGAATGCATGATGGCAACGCCCTCGCGGACGTCGTCAGCGCCGTAGCAGCGAACGTCGGCGCGCTCGGTCTCGCTGTAGCGGATCTCGCGCACGATGTTCAGCTTGCCGGTGAAGTAGTCGAACTGGGTCTGAACATAGGTGAAGCCGTTGATGCGGGAGATGATCTGAGCGGCGTCCTTGCCGAGACCGTTCAGGATGACGCGCAGGGGCTCCTTGCGGGCCTTGTTGGCGTTGCGGACGATGCCGATCGCGCCCTCAGCGGCAGCGAAGGACTCGTGACCGGCGAGGAAGGCAAAGCACTTCGACTCGTCGGACAGCAGCATCGCACCGAGGTTGCCGTGGCCCAGACCGACCTTGCGGTCCTCGGCGACGGAGCCGTCGATGCAGAAGGACTGCAGGCCGACGCCGATCATCTTGGCGGCTTCGGCCGCGGACTTCACGCCGGACTTGATGGCGATGGCCGCGCCGACGGTGTACGCCCAGCAGGCGTTTTCAAAGCAGATGGGCTGGATGCCCTTGACGATCTCATACGGGTCAAAGCCCTTGGCCTTGCAGATCTCGCGGCACTCTTCGACGGAAGAGATACCGTACTGAGCGAGGACGCCGTTGATCTTGTCGATTCTTCTCTCGTAGTTTTCAAATAAAGCCATTGTTTCGTCCTCCCTTCCTTATTCCTGACGCGGGTCGATGTACTTGGCAGCGTTGTCCCACTGACCATAGTGACCCTTGGCCTTTTCGAGCGCTTCGTTCGCATCGATACCCTTTTTGATGAAGTCCATCATCTTGCCGAGGTTGATGAACTCGTAGCCGACGATCTCGTTTTCCTTGTTGAGCGCGACGCGGGAGCAGTAGCCCTCGGCCATCTCGAGGTAACGGGGGCCCTTTTCGGCGGTGGCGAACATCGTGCCGACCTGGGAGCGAAGGCCCTTGCCGAGGTCCTCAAGGGACGCGCCGACAGCAAGGCCGTCCTCAGAGAAGGCGGACTGGGTGCGGCCGTAGACGATCTGCAGGAACAGCTCGCGCATGGCGGTGTTGATGGCGTCGCAAACAAGGTCGGTGTTCAGCGCTTCGAGAATGGTCTTGCCGATCAGGATCTCGGAAGCCATGGCAGCAGAATGGGTCATGCCCGAGCAGCCGATGGTCTCGATCAGAGCCTCCTGAATGACGCCCTCCTTGACGTTGAGCGTCAGCTTGCAGGCGCCCTGCTGGGGCGCGCACCAGCCGATGCCGTGGGTGAAGCCGGAAATATCGGCGATCTGCTTGGCCTGGACCCACTTGCCCTCTTCGGGGATCGGGGCCGGACCGTGATATGCGCCCTTCGCAACGGGGCACATATGCTGCACTTCGGTCGTGTAAATCATAACGATCTTCCTTTCTTATCCTCTGTCTCCACAAAAAGTGGAACGTATCCATACGTATTTTTTATCATAGCAAACCCGAACGTTTTTTGCAAGGCGAAAAAACGGAAATACGGGCAAAATCTGTATTCCTTTCCCTCATTTTCCGCTATGCCGCACTTTTCGTTACAGCAGGTGGCGGATCGGGCGCTGGACAACGCTCAGAATCGTATACAGCGCGCGCTTTGCCCAAGGCAGCGTCATTTCTTCAAACCGCGCGCCGTGTTCCGTGCCGCCGTCGTGCAGGGCGAGGCGGCTCTGGCCCATGTATTTTCCGCTCTCTTCTCGCAGCGCGGCATTGACCTCCTCGCTCTCGATGACGAGCATCAGCTCCGTGTCGAGATATGCGCTGCGCATGTCGGCGTTGAATGAACCGACGACGCTCAAATCGTTTCCGATCAAAATCGTCTTTGTGTGCAGCGACTGGCCGCAGACGACCTCGTACACGTCGACGCCGCGCGATAAAATATTTTGCTTTTCGCGTAAGTAGTCCGAGCAGCCGCTCGGGTTCGCGCCGTTTTCAACGGCATTCGTCAGCACGCGCAGCTGCCGCGTCTCGGCAAGTGCTTCCAAATCGTTATACATTTTGTCGTTGCAGATGATGTACGGCGTTTGCAGCAGGATGTCATCGCCCTGCGCCATCAGGCGGACAAGCGCGTCCCACAGCTCAGGCGCTTTCGCCTCCGCGCGCGGCGAGCCGCTGAGAAGGCTCACATGCGTGACCGCCGCGGTCTCCACCTCCCAGTCGACGGCGGCAAGCTCTTTTCCATGCACCGCGCATAGCGCCGCGTAGCGCTCCTGCAGCGCGTCGGTCTGCGAGGACGTCTTGCCTGTGATGGTCTGATTCTCCGGCTGCGACCAGACGCTTTCAAAATACGTCAAAAGCTGGGAGACCGAGCTGCCCTCTCCCCCGTCCGACACGACGAGCACGTCGCGGTCGATGTTCTGGTTCTCCTGATATGAGCCGAGGAACAAATCGTTCGAATTTCTTCCGCCGAGGATGTATTTGCTCCCGTCGGCGATCAGATACTTGTCGTGCAGACGGTAGTTGAGCTTCCACGGGCGCAGCAGGTCGATGGGATCATAAAAGCGCACCTCCACATTCTCCTCCGCCGCGAGGGCGCGGAGAACGCCGCTGTTTTGCAGATGCAGAAAACCGTTCAGCCCGTCGACGATGACGCGCACCCGCACGCCGCGCTGCGCCGCGCCATAGAGCGCGGCCATCAAATCCTGTCCGCTGCCGTCCGCGCGCAGGTCAAAGGTCGAGAAGATGACCTCCCTTTCCGCACTCTCGATGAGCTGCAAGCGCCAGAGCAGCGCACTGTCCGTATCCTCGATGCTCCTCACGCGCTCCTGCGATGCGTCCTCGCTCAATCGGGCTTCATACTGGCTCCACAGCTCCCCTGTCGCCTCTTTTTGCGGCAGCGGGACGAGAATGGCTGTCAGCACCCCATATAAAAGGTACACGCCCAGTGAGATGCCAAGCCATTTCAAGATATGTTTTTGCTTCATTTTTCACCTGCTTATCATAAAACTCATGCCGTCAGTTTATCATAAGGGATGCAAGCTGTCCAGCGGCGCGGCGGCGGTAAGTTTTCCCGACCGAAACGCCGCAACTTTCGCCCAAACGGAAATTTCTCGAAAAGAGGTCTTGACAATCCGCCAATTTCCGACCTATACTGTTGGTAAACGAAAATACCCCACACGGGTATTGTATTTGCCCCGAAGGAGGAATCAAATTGAAAAAGGAAACCTATGACGTGACCGGCATGAGCTGCGCCGCCTGCTCCAGCCGCGTGGAAAAGGCCGTCGCCAAGCAGCCCGGCGCGCAGCAGGTCGCGGTCAATCTGCTGAAAAACAGCATGGTCGTCGAATACGACGAATCCCAGCTTTCGTCCGCGCAGATCATCGCCGCGGTCGAAAAGGCGGGCTACGGTGCGTCTCTGCATGCAAAGCCCGGCAGCGCCCCCGCCGCGCAGACTGCCGAGACCGGCGGTGCCAGCGCCGCACAGAAGGCGTACAGCGACATGAAAAAGCGTCTCGCCCTCTCGCTCATCTTCACCATCCCGCTGTTCTATCTCTCGATGGGCCACATGATGGGCTGGCCGCTGCCCGCGTGCTTCCTTGGCATGGAAAATGCGATGACGTTCGCATTCACGCAGTTTTTGCTGCTGCTGCCCATCGTCTATATCAACCGCCAGTACTATATCGTCGGCTTCAAGACGCTGTGGCAGCGCTCGCCGAACATGGATTCGCTGATCGCACTGGGCTCCAGCGCCGCCATCATGTACGGCATCTACGCCATCTATAAGATCGGCATCGGCTTTGGAAGAATGGACATGGACACGGTGCACACCTATATGATGGAGCTGTACTTCGAGTCCGCAGGCACGATCCTGACGCTCATCACCATGGGCAAGACGATGGAGGCCCGCGCCAAGGGCAAGACCTCTGACGCCATCACAAAGCTCATGGACCTTGCGCCCAAGACCGCGACGGTCGAGCGCAACGGCGTCGAGAGCGTCATCCCCGTCGAGGAGGTCCAACTCGGCGACATGCTGATCGTCAAGGCGGGCGAGAGCGTCCCCGTCGACGGCGTCGTGCTCGAGGGAACGTCCTCGGTCGACGAATCCGCGCTGACGGGCGAGAGCATCCCCGTCGAAAAGCAGGCGGGAGACAGCGTTATCGGCGCGACCATCAACAAATCCGGCTATTTCAAGATGCGCGCGACCAAAGTCGGCGACGATACCGCCCTTTCCCAGATCGTACGCCTCGTGGACGAGGCCACGAGCTCCAAAGCGCCCATCGCCAAGCTCGCCGATAAGGTCAGCGGCGTGTTCGTCCCCGTCGTCATCACGATCGCCGTCATCGCGACGGCAGCGTGGCTGCTGACGGGCCACAGCGTGGAATTTGCGCTGTCCATCGGTATTTCCGTTCTCGTCATCAGCTGCCCCTGCGCGCTGGGCCTCGCCACGCCGACGGCCATCATGGTCGGCACGGGCCGCGGCGCGGTGAACGGCATCCTCATCAAGTCTGCCGAAGCGCTTGAGACGACGCACAGCGTCAACACCGTCGTGCTCGACAAGACCGGCACCATCACGCAGGGCAAGCCCGTCGTCACCGACATCGTCGACGGCGGCATCGGCAGGGACAAACTTCTCTCCGTCGCCGCGTCGCTCGAAAAGCTCTCCGAGCATCCGCTTTCCGAGGCCATCGTGGCCGAGGCGGAGAAGGAATCGCTCACGTTCCTGTCCGTCGACAAATTTGAGCAGATCCCCGGTCAGGGCATCCGCGGCGAGGTCGAGGGCCAGCTCTGCCTTGCCGGCAACCGCCGCATGATGGAAGCAAACCGCATCGAAAACAGTGAGCTGCTCGCACAAGGTGAAGCGCTGGCTGAGGACGGCAAGACGCCGCTCTACTTTGCGCTGGACGGCAAGCTCATCGGCCTCATCGCCGTAGCCGATGTCGTCAAGCCCACGAGCGCGCAGGCCATCGCCGAGCTCTCGAGCATGGGCATTGAAGTCGTCATGCTCACGGGCGACAACGCCAAGACCGCCGAGGCCATCCGCCGTCAGGTCGGCGTGGACCGCGTCGTGGCCGAGGTGCTGCCGCAGGATAAGGAACGCGAGATCCGCCGCTTACAGGAGGGCGGCAAGAAGGTCGCCATGGTCGGTGACGGCATCAACGATGCGCCCGCCCTTGCGCGCGCAGACGTCGGCATTGCCATCGGTGCCGGTACGGACGTCGCCATCGAGTCGGCGGATATTGTGCTGATGCGCAGTGACCTTCTCGACGTCTCGACCGCCGTGCAGTTGAGCCGCGCGGTCATCCGCAACATCAAGGAAAACCTCTTCTGGGCGTTCTTCTACAACGCCATCGGCATTCCCATCGCGGCGGGCGTGTTCTACCCCGCCTTCCAGCTCAAGATGAACCCGATGCTCGGCGCGCTCGCGATGAGCTTCAGCTCGGTGTTTGTGGTGAGCAATGCGCTGCGCCTGCGCTGGTTCAAGGCCAAGCACACGGAGGCAGCACCGAAAGCGGTTTCTTCTCCGTCGGATCGCGGAGTGGAGATAGCAAGCAAGGAAATTATGGCAAGTAATGAAAAAGGAGAAACAAACATGGAAAAAGTCATCAGCATTGAGGGCATGGCCTGCATGCATTGCGTGAATCACGTTCAGCAGGCGCTTTCCGCCGTCCCCGGCGTGAAGGAGGCAAAGGTCGATCTCGAGAGCAAGTCCGCCACCGTCAGCGTGGACGGCAGCGTAACCGACGCGGCGCTCAAGGCCGCCGTGGATGAGGCGGGCTATCAGGCCGTCTCCATCCGCTAAGGCCATGAGAGCCGATCGTGATTCCGTCCGCCGCAAGCTGAAAATTGCCCGCGGCCAGCTCGACGGCATTTTGCAGATGATCGACGACGACCGCTACTGCGTGGACATCTCCAACCAGCTTCTCGCCACGCAGTCGCTCCTCAAAAGCGCCAACCAGCAGATCATGCGCGCGCACATTGAAGGCTGCGTGCGCGAGGCTTTGCAGACCGACCATATCGACCCCAAGCTCGAAGAGGCCTTCCAGCTCCTCGAGCGCATGGCGCAGTCGTGACCGCACAAAAAAGGACGACAGCTATTTTTAGCTGTCGTCCTTTTTTGTTATTCGATCAGATCCTCGCGGTCGAGTTTCTTTTCCGAAAGCTGCTGTGCGGTGTGCTCATGTACGAGCTGGAGTACTACCGCCGTGAGGGGAATGAAAAACACAATACCGACAAGGCCAAAGAGCTTGCCGCCAAGCAATGCCGCAAGGAGCGTCCACAGCGGCGCAAGCCCCACGCTGCTGCCAACCACATGCGGGTAGATGAACTGATTTTCCGTGAACTGCACCGCCTGATAGACGATCAGGCACAGCAGCGCCTTCTCCGGCTGGGCAAGCAGCGTCAGCAGTACGCCGATTGCGCAGGAGGCCAGCGCGCCGATGTAGGGAACAAAGGCGAAGGCCGCCGTCAGCGCGGCGGTCAGCCCCGCGTAGGGAATGCCGCACAGGGAGAACGCGAGAAAGATCATCGTGCCGAGGATCACGACCTCCACGCACTGCCCGGACAGGAAACGGGCGTAGGTGGTGTGCGTCAGGTGCGCGATGCGGCAGACCTGATCGGCCTTTCGCTCGCTCAGGTTGGCGTAGAGGAGTCTGCGGCTCTGTTTAGCAAGGCTGCGCCGGTCGAGCAGCACATAAAACATGATGACGATGGCAAAGGTGACGTTGGCCACCGCCGAGACTGTGGTACCGGCAAGATCCACCACCGAGTCGATCAGCGCGCCGGCGCCGGTGAGCGCCTTTTCCAGCACCGTTTTCCAATCGAGCGCGGCGATGCGATCGGTGAGCTCGCTTGTATCCACGCCGTGATCCGAGAGAAGGCGCGCCCAGTCCGGCCAGTTCTCCCTGACCAGTGTGCCGATGCTCTTGAGCGACGCGGCAAGCTGCGGCAGCGCCAGAACGCACAGCAGTACCACGACGATGACCACGCACAAAAGCGTCAGCAGCAGGCTGAGAAGGTCAATGTGTTTTTCCTTTGCCTTTGGCATCAGGCGCGTCAAACGTCCTGCGATGCCCTGCATCGGCACACTGAGGACAAACGCCATCAATAACCCTATGATCACCGGCGTGAGGAGGGTAGCGAGCCTCGTGAGAAACGCCGCGACTTCGTTGAGATTCATCAGCGCGGCATAGAGCGCCACGCCGAACGCGACCAGAAGAAATTGCTGTTTTCCTTTTTTATCCATTGTTCTTTTCTGCACCTTCCGCGCGTTCGCTCTGCCACCGGAGCGGAAGTGCCGAACGCTGTGCATATCCTTTCAGGTTAATTATAGAATGGCTTGCGCTGCATTGCAAGTTCTTTTGCCCGTCGCTTGGTAGTTTCTCCCGCCCGCTGCTTTTTTCGCGCAGACTTTTGCGGAAAATCAGCATTTCTCCCCTTGGCGCGGCGGTGATCGTCTGCTATACTGAAAGGAACAAAAGCTCATCGGGCGGGCGTTGACGCTTCCGATGGAAAGGAAGGCTCAGAATGAATCGAACGGGGAACGGCGCCGCACTCTGCGAAGATCCGCATGACTTTCTTGTCATGCAGAATCTCTATGACGCGGCGGTTCGGCAGCTCACATTGAAATTCAATATTCTCAACAGTGAATTCAATGTTCTTTATGCACGCAATCCCATTCATCACATCGACGGGCGCGTCAAATCGCAATCGAGCATCGTCGCCAAGCTCATCAAGCGCGGCCTGCCGCTCTCGATCGAGTCCGCGCGAAAAAACATCAACGACATCGCGGGCGTGCGCGTCGTTTGCAGCTACATCGACGATGTCTACCGCGTGGGCGAGATGCTGGCGCGGCAGACGGATGTGGAGATCGTCAAAAAGCAGGACTACATCCAGACGCCGAACTACAACGGCTACCGCTCGCTGCACATGGACATCAAGGTGCCCGTCTACCTCTCCGACCGGACGGAATACGTCGTGGCGGAGATCCAGCTGCGCACGATCGCCATGGACTTCTGGGCGAGCCTTGAGCACGATATCCGCTACAAGGTCGACAAAACGAAGCTGCCCGAGGGCATCAACGAGGAGATGTTCGAATGCGCGGGCAAGATCGCTGAGATCGACCGCCAGATGCAGGACATGTACCAGCGCATCAAGGCCTCGGATGCCTACAACGAAGATTGAGTCCCCTACAGAAAGGAAAAAGGATGCATCGAAAGACGCATCCTTTTTGTTTTTTCACTGCTTTTTGTGATACCCGCAGTCGCAGTAGGGGCCGCCGGAGGCGAGCGTGTACTCGCGCACGAAATCCGACGCGCCGCCCGCGTCGCTCATCGTGTAGTCGAGATGGCACAGCGCGGGCGTCAGATCGTAGAGCCCCAACACCTGCATCAGCGTGCAGATGCCGCAGGTCGTGAAGCGCGCCTCGTAGCCGCTGCCGTCCTCGTACTCGAAAAAGTCCATGTTCCACGAATAGGGGTTGCGGTCGCCCGCGCGCAGCTTCGCCGTCGCCTTCATGCCCTCGATGTCCTTGGGCGTGAACTTTTTCTTTCCGCTCGCGCGGCAGAAAGCCTTCATCGTAGGCGTCATCATCGCCGCGGCGTAGTAGTCCGTCAGCGTTTTGATGTTCGGCCGCTGCGGCATGCACAGGATAAACGCGGCGAGCATCGCGCAGTTGACGATGTTCATTTCGAAGCGGTCGCGCTTGTCAAATTCCGGCAGCTTCGCGATGATCTCGCGATATTTCTTTTTGGCACGCGCCGCAACGTCCTTCGCCTGCTCCGCGGTCAGGTCGAATTCGACCGTCAGGTGCTTTTCAAACGATCCGGCAAACAGCGCCCACATGCCCGCAGGCTTTCCAAGATACTTCATTTGCTCTCCCCTTTTCGAGTTTAATCTCTCAAACTCGTCTGCATTTTTGACTGCCGTCTTGCTTTTGGTCATAGTATACCGAGGGCGGGAGCGCTTGTCAATGCGGCGCAAAAAAGCAGCGGTTCTGATGAACCGCCGCTTTTTTCAGTTGGATTTACTTGCCCTGATAGGCGCGATAGGATCGTGCGGATTTTGCCTTTGAGCGCAATTTCTGTTTTGCCGTTCTTCGCGGCCTCAACCGTGATCTACTGCACCTCGCTGACGCGAATGCCGGTGGAGCAGATAGTCTCCATCAGGAGCGCGAGGGCGTGGTCGCCCGTGGCCTCCGCCGCAGCGACCAACCTCTCGTATTCCCCTCGCGTTAGCTCCTGCCTGCTGTCGCGAAACAGGCGGCGCTGAATTTTTAAGAACCGTGCTCGGCAGTCTGTCCAGCCACAGAAGCAGAAAAAGCCATTCAGTGCCGCCAAACAAGCGTTAATGGTCGACGGTGCGTAGTTACTTGCGCGCAGATCGTCTTTCCAAAGGCGGATCATCTCTCGCGTGACCGCTGCGCCGCTCAAAAATGCGGCAAAGCTTAGCAGCGCGCGGCGGTACTTCTCGATCGTCGCCGCGGCGCGCTCTTCGTTTTCAAGTGCTTTCAAATAGGCTTCGACCATCTTGTCAGTCATATAAATGTTCCATAATAAAAATACCCCTATCTCTCTTGATAGGGGTATTGTAACGTATTGTCGCGGATTTCGAACAGTGAATTGCACTCCCGCAGTATGAATATAAAAAAAGAAGCCACTCTCTTGAGTGGCTTCTCTCCATGTTGGCGCTACCTATCTTTCCGGGCCGTCTCCAGCCAAGTATTGTCGGCAGAAGCGAGCTTAACTTCCGTGTTCGGGATGGGAACGGGTGGACCCTCGCCCTAATCAGCACCAACTGCTGTATTGCAACTGTCTTATACAGTAACAAACCTTTATCCAATTGTCAAGTCGTGCCGAGTGGCACGTTCAAGCGTTTTGCACAGCAAAACCTTGCCGCAGGGCGAATTCATTTCGCCCGAGGATTTTTTGTCCTCAAGGGTTCCCGAAAAAGCATTGCTTTTTTGGGATGGTGACCCGTACCGGATTCGAACCGATGTTAACGGCGTGAGAGGCCGCTGTCTT
>CALEXE010000136.1:0-12724 GCA_937925265.1 uncultured Collinsella sp.
CGATCGTGCCCACGTTAACGTGGGGCTTGGTACGTTCAAACTTACCCTTGGCCATTTTTGGTCCTTAAAGATTAGGGGTTAAAAAACAGTTCTATTGTAGATCTTACTTGGCCTTGTCGGCGATCACGGCTTCGGCGACGTTGCGCGGAGCTTCAGCGTAGTGCTTGAATTCCATCGTGTACGTGGCACGGCCCTGCGTGAGGGAGCGAAGCTGCGTAGCGTAGCCGAACATTTCAGCCAGCGGCACTTCAGCCTTGATGCTCTTGCCGCCGCCAACGAGGTCGTCCATGCCCTGGATCACACCACGGCGGGAAGAAAGGTCGCCCATGACGTCGCCCATCTTTTCTTCCGGCGTTTCGACTTCGACAGCCATGATCGGCTCGAGAAGAACCGGATCAGCCTTGCGCATACCTTCCTTGAAGGCCATGGAGGCAGCCATCTTGAACGCGTTTTCGTTCGAGTCGACTTCGTGGTAGGAACCGAAGTGGAGCGTGACCTTCACGTCAACAACCGGGTAGCCGGCGAGGACGCCAGCCTTGAGCGTGTCTTCGACACCCTTTTCAACGGCCGGGATGTATTCGCGCGGAACCACGCCGCCCTTGATGGCGTCGACGAATTCGAAGCCCTTGCCGGGTTCGAGCGGTTCGAGCTTGAGCACGACGTGACCGTACTGACCACGGCCGCCGGACTGCTTGGCGAACTTGCATTCGGCGTTTTCAACCACGGAGCGGATCGTTTCACGGTAAGCAACCTGGGGCTTGCCCACGGAGGCTTCGACGTTGAATTCGCGCTTCATGCGGTCGACGAGAATTTCGAGGTGGAGTTCGCCCATACCGGAAATAATCGTCTGGCCGGATTCTTCGTCCGTGCGGACGCGGAAGGACGGGTCTTCCTGAGCAAGACGGTTCAGAGCGAGAGCCATCTTTTCCTGGTCGGCCTTGGTCTTCGGTTCGACAGCCTGGGAAATAACCGGCTCCGGGAATTCCATGCGTTCGAGGATGACCGGAGCGTCGACAGCGCAGAGCGTGTCACCCGTCGTAACGTTCTTCAGGCCCACGGCAGCGGCGATGTCGCCGGCTTCCACGAACTTGATTTCCTTACGTTCGTTGGCGTGCATCTGGAGCAGACGGCCGATACGTTCCTTCTGACCCTTGACGGAGTTCATGACCGTGTCACCGGAGTTCAGAACGCCGGAGTAGACGCGGAGGAAGGTCAGCTGGCCGACGTACGGGTCGGTCATGATCTTGAACGCGAGAGCGGCGAACGGAGCTTCGTCCTTGGCTTCACGGAAGGTCGGCTTTTCGTCGAGGTCGAAACCTTCAACCGGCGGAATGTCGGACGGGGCCGGCAGGAACTGCACGACGGCGTCGAGCATGCGCTGCACGCCCTTGTTCTTGAAGGCGGAACCGCAAAGCATCGGCTGGATTTCGCAGGCGATGGTACGCTGACGAAGACCGGCGATGATGTCCTCTTCGGAGAGTTCGCCGTTTTCGAGGTACTTGTTCATGAGCTCTTCGGAAGCTTCCGCAGCGCTCTCAACCATCTTTTCGTGCCATTCCTGGGCAACGTCAACGAGGTTGGCGGGGATGTCGACGTATTCGAAGGTCATGCCCTGAGACTTCGCATCCCAAATGATGCCCTTCATCTTGATGAGGTCGACAACGCCTTCGAACTGGTCTTCAGCACCGATGGGCACAACGACGGGAACCGGATTGGCATTGAGGCGCTTCTTCATCTGGTCGTAGACCTTGAAGAAGTTGGCACCGGTACGGTCCATCTTGTTCACGAAGGCAAGACGGGGAACGCGGTACTTGTTGGCCTGACGCCAAACGGTTTCGGACTGCGGCTGCACGCCGCCCACGGCGCAGTAGACCATGCAGGCGCCGTCGAGGACGCGCATGGAACGTTCAACTTCAACGGTGAAGTCAACGTGCCCCGGGGTGTCGATGATGTTCAGACGATACGGTTCCCACTGCATTTCCATGCCGCGCCAGAAGGCGGTGGTGGCAGCGGACGTAATCGTGATGCCGCGTTCCTGTTCCTGTTCCATCCAGTCCATGGTGGCGGCGCCATCATGCACTTCACCGATCTTGTGGTTGACACCGGTGTAGAACAGAATACGTTCGGACGTGGTGGTCTTGCCCGCGTCAATGTGGGCAGAGATACCGATATTGCGGTAACGCGAAATCGGGGTTTGACGAGCCATTTAAGGTTCCTCACTAGACAAGCTGCATGGAGAGGAAATTCCCCATGCAGCGAACAGGAATTAGAAGCGGAAGTGCGAGAAGGCCTTGTTGGCTTCAGCCATACGATGGACTTCGTCACGCTTCTTCATGGCGCCGCCACGGCCTTCGGCCGCGTCGAGCAGTTCGCCGGCGAGACGCTGCGGCATGGACTTTTCAGAACGCTTCTTGGCAGATTCACGGAGCCAGCGCATGGCGAGGGCCATACGGCGGACAGGACGGACTTCGACCGGAACCTGATAGTTGGCACCACCAACGCGGCGGGACTTGACTTCCACCAGCGGACGGACGTTGTTCAGGGCGGTGGTGAACACTTCCAAGGCGTTCTTGCCGGACTTTTCTTCGATCTGCTGGAGGGCGCCGTAAACGATGCGTTCGGCCACGGCCTTCTTGCCGTCAAGCATGATCACGTTGATGAACTTGGTAATTTCGACGCTGCCGAACTTCGGGTCGGCAAGCACTTCGCGCTTCGGAACTTCGCGACGACGGGGCATTTGATTTCCTCTTTCGTGTCTTCAGTCTATATCCGCCCAGTGAAAAAAAGTAACGAGCGGATAAATTTGATTTAAAGCGATCCCATGGATCGCGACTTACTCGGTTACGCCTTAATTCAAGGCGACAACCGTTTGTCCACGGCGTATCGCCGCGAAAATTAAGCGGCCTTCGGGCGCTTGGCACCGTACTTGGAACGGGCCTGCTTACGATCCTTGACGCCCTGGGTATCCAGAGAGCCGCGGACGATGTGGTAACGAACACCAGGAAGGTCCTTCACACGGCCGCCGCGGATAAGCACGACAGAGTGTTCCTGGAGGTTGTGGCCTTCACCGCCGATGTACGAAATGACTTCGAAACCGTTGGTCAGGCGCACCTTGGCGACCTTACGAAGAGCAGAGTTCGGCTTCTTCGGGGTCGTGGTGTACACACGAGTGCAAACGCCGCGCTTCTGCGGGCAGTTCTTAAGAGCGGGGCTCTTGCTCTTGTCGTGCGTGAGCTCACGGGGCTTGCGAACAAGCTGGTTAATAGTAGGCATAAACGTCCGTCTAAAACTAAAGTTTGGCCTGCACCATGCAGGCTCTGGTTATAAACGCTTCAGGCACCCTATTCTCCCCGAACAGCCTAGGCGCAGAGGCAAAGAGCCGATTCGATGGAGACACTGTCCCTGAAAAGCATGTGATTTTCGACCATAACACCCTTCCCTGTCAAGTGAAGGGGCTTTTTTTGTACTAAAAAGCCCGCCTCCCTTTCAGGAGACGGGCTTTCTGTTCATTTCAGAACTCGGGCGCTATTACTTGGCGCCTTCCTTCTTGGAACCGTCGGCAAACTCTTCGCCAGTGGTCGTCAGCGGCGCATCAAGAGATGCGAACGGATCGACAACGGCAGAGGGCTCGAGGAACGGATCCTCGGTCGTGACCGAAGCGCGGGCGGTCTCAGCTTCCAGGCGTTCGGCCTGTTCGCGAGCCTTGTGAGCCTGATGATAGGCGAGCCCCGTACCGGCGGGGATCAGACGGCCGACGATGACGTTTTCCTTCAGACCGCGGAGCTCGTCCTGCTTGCCCATGATGGCGGCTTCCGTAAGGACGCGCGTCGTTTCCTGGAACGAAGCGGCCGAGATGAAGCTGTCCGTGGAAAGCGAGGCCTTCGTAATGCCGAGGAGGACGTTGTCGTAGCTGGCGGGGCGCAGGGCTGCCGCATCGGCAAGCGACGCAAAGCGCACCTGGGCGCGCGGCGTGCGGTCGACCTCGTAGGTCTCGTAATCGTATGCGGTACTGCGCTTGTCCACCTTGGTACGAACGTCGTCGAGCACGGGCACGGTCGCGGCCTGCGACACGTCGAGCGCGCGAGCATCGTTCATAAGGATGTCGATGGCATGGCGCAGCAGAGCCGTCTCTGTCTGGCGACGGGCCTGGCCGTCAAGGCCGCCTAGAGCGCGATCGGGCAACGCCTCGGCGACGGCAAGCATTGCCTTGAGCGCCGTCACGGGTTTGTCGCGCCACAGCGCCTGAAACACGTCCGAGACCACACATGGCACGTTCTTAAACCAGTTCTCATCACTGGCAGCCTTGCGCGTGCCCCTCACCTGGCCCTGCACGCTCTGCAGCAGGCTCTTGACGGCCGTGGTGGTCTTGCCACGCGACAGGCGCATGTTCTTGTCGAAGGTGCGCGCGCTGGCGGCATCGGCACCCGAAAGCGGACTGTAAATCCAGTCGGTAAGCTCCGGCGCGGGCCACCACTCGGTCTTGGAGGCGGTGCCCTCGTCGGCGGCCTTCATGCGCTCGATCAGATTGGCGAGCGCCGTAAACTGCCCGCCCGCGATGGATTGGGAAAACGCCGTGAACTCAGTTGTCTCGGCCGCAATATGACGCGCCGCCAAACGGGCAGCGAGTTCACCGAACAGCCGAGGCGCCCGGGCAGACACCACGAGCACGCGCACGGGGTCCGCGGACGCCGCGACGCTGCCGTCGACCTCGGCGTCCTCACACGTTTTTACCAGCTCATCGATTGCATCCACATAGGCGTGGGCGCGGGCGTGAGGGCCGGCAACCTCTACAAAGGTAGGCTGAGCGGCGGACTTGGAGGCAGTCTGGGGCGCGACGGCACCCTCCCCCAGCAGCGCGGCCTCAAACAGCACGCCGCGGGCATCAAATGCCGCGGCAAGCTCCTCGCGCATCGCCGCCTGCTCGCGGGCAAGCAGCACGACGACCTCTCCCCCGTTGTTCGCCACGGCCGACAGCAGCTCGAGCAGGCCGTGCGTAAACGACGTGACGCCGCGCGCGCAGACGGCGCGGGCGCACGCCGGAAGGTTGTCGGCCAGCACCTCGGCCATAAGGTCAGCCGCCTCGCAGGGCTCGACCATGCCTCGACGGTCCAAGCCGCTCGCATAGGCGCTCAACAGCTCGAACACGCGGGCCTCGGCGTCACTTTTGGGCTCGGGCTGAGCGGCGGCATCGCGGCAGCGCTCGGCACCCGTTCCCGCTACGCCCGGCAGCACATCGCGGGCCATGCGCGCGAGCATGCGCACCGTTCCCTGACTGCGCGAAAGCGGCTGCAGGCCGGCATCGTCGCGACGGGCAATCATGTCCGAGAACAGCATCTGGCGCTGCATGTTGTCGACGAAGCTGCGGCCATCGCCCATAAGCTCCCACAGCGAACGAAGCCACGACGCGGGGGTTTTGTAGTCAACGCCCAGCGAGGCGCCAGCAACCGCAGCATCGTGACGGCACAGGTCGAGCTCAGCAAACGAGGGCGCCAGCAAAACAGCACGCCCGTGGCGGGCGACCAGGTCGGCGAGCAACGCCGCCTCGGCATCGCTCAAATCCGTGCCGGCATTAGTGGTATAGATTCGAACAGGCATGGTCCTCCACTCAAACCGTTCGCAATAATCAATGCATCCATCCTACCCGCCCACGCGGACAGATTTGCCCCACGCCAACAGATTTCCTCCGTCCCCGAGGGATCAAAAAACCGCCCCCGAAGGGACGGTTCTGCGCAATTCGTTTGTCGCCGCTGGCCTACTCGCCATCCTCCAGTTTGATGAGGATCTTGCGATAGCCACCGTACTCGCCATTAAGTGCCTTGGATACGCGGCTCACCGTGGTGGACGAAGCGCCGGTGCGGGCCTGAACCTCAACATAGGGCTCGCCCTCATCCAGATAGCGCGCGACCTGCAGGCGCTGAGAAAGATCGCAGATCTCGCGCGGTGTGCAGATATCGGTTAAAAACGCCTGGATATCGTTCTCGTCGTCCAAAAGACTAAATGCGTGGACCAGCTGCTTGACATCAGGCTTGTCAAACATGTTCTCGATATTCATCGATCACCGCCAAACCCGCCAAAAGGCATCGAAGTTGATACTGACATCGGGCATCGTTCGCCCGTTCTATGCAATAAAACTAATGCATGGAGCATTTGCCCGTAGCAGTGTAGCACACCACCAAACTAAAGCGACAAGACTCTCTGTCAGCGGCACGTTTTTCAGGACGAACGCCGCTTAGAAACCGAATGCGCACGTAAGCTCCACGAATATTTGAGACAATGGGCGCCCAAACACCGCGGCGCGCCCGCGCAACCATCCAAGTCGCCGCCGCAAGCCGCTTCACGCGACGCCAGCAACCCCGGCGCAAGAAAGGATTCACGCCATGCGCTTTATGCTTAACTGGCTCTTCACCTCGATCGCCATCGCGATCGCCACGTTCCTCGTCCCCGGTATCCAACCCTTCGGCTTTGCCGAGGCCTGGGTCTGCTTTGCCTTTGTGGGACTGTTCCTCAACATCGTCGATTCGTTCGTCAAACCGTTCCTCACGGTCATCTCGCTGCCGCTCACGATCATTACGCTCGGCATTTTCCAGCTCGTGCTCAACAGCTTTATGCTGGAGCTCGCCAGCTACCTGTCGGTCAACCTGTTGGGCGTCGGCATCTCCATCGCCGGCTTTGGCTCGGCCTTTATGGGCAGCATCCTAGTGTCCATCATGCGCAGCATCCTCGATAGTATTGCCGAAGAGTAGAACGCCCCCGACGCACAAACGCATCGGACCAAATCAAAGGCCGCCCATCGCAAAAATGGGCGGCCTTCTTATTTGCCAAGTCTCAGAGGGCAAGAAAATCTACCATTTCCACCCTGCCCCCACATGGCAAGTGGGGTTAGATGACGTAGTCGTAGCCTTCGTTGGGGGCGACGAGCTGGTCGAGCGTCACGCCGTCGAGGTAATCGTTGATGAGCTTGTCCAGGTTCTTCCACACGTCGAGCGTGGGACACTTATCAGATCGCGAGCAGCCCTTGCAGTCGCCATCCAGGCAGGCGACCGGCGCCAGACTACCCTCGGTCAGGCGCAAGATCTCGCCCACCGTGTACTGCTCGGGCGGGCGCGTGAGCACATAGCCGCCGCCCTTGCCGCGCATGCCCGAGAGCATGTTGGCGCGCACGAGCGTAGCCAAGATGTTCTCGAGATATTTCTCGGAAATCCCCTGTCGCGCCGCGATCTCTTTGAGCGGGATGCGACCGGCCGCCTGGTGCTCGGCTAGGTCAACCATAACGCGCAGGGCGTACCTGCCCTTAGTAGAAACCAACATATATAGTGCTGCCTTTCGGTCTTTTAGTCCGTTGAAATTCTAGCCGAAAAATTGGCTTTGAAAATACCCGTTCCGGTCAAGATGGTTAATCAGCTTGCAATAATCTCCTATTTCCTATTGCATTACTAGGCTTTGGTGTCTACTATGCTTCCCAACAGCTAAACGAACAACCTATAAGGTTTATGGGTTTAGCTGCTAGACGCACCGTAAAACCACACGGTATCCAGTCATTTGAACACTTTGGAGGTTCATCATGAGCAAGGTTTACACGTCCATCGATCAGCTTATCGGCCACACCCCGCTCCTGGAGCTCACCCACTTTGAGGCCGATGAGGACCTCAAGGCCCGCGTGCTCGTCAAGCTGGAATACTTCAACCCCGCCGGGTCCGTTAAAGACCGCGTCGCCAAGAACATGATTGACGAGGCCGAGAAGGCAGGCAAGCTCGTGCGCGGCGGTGACTACACCATCATCGAGCCCACGAGCGGCAACACCGGCGTCGGCATCGCCTCGGTGGCGGCGGCTCGCGGCTACAAGGTGATCATCACCATGCCCGAGACCATGTCCGTCGAGCGCCGCAAGCTGATGCAGGCATACGGTGCGCAACTCGTGCTCACCGACGGCTCCAAGGGCATGAAGGGCGCTATCGCCAAGGCCGAGGAGCTGCAGAAGGAGACTCCCAACAGCGTCATCGCCGGCCAGTTTGTGAACCCCGCCAACCCGGCCATCCACAAGGCCACGACCGGCCCCGAGATCTGGGACGACACCGACGGCCAGGTCGACATCTTCGTCGCCGGCGTCGGCACCGGTGGTACCGTGACCGGCGTGGGCGAGTTCCTCAAGGAACAGAACCCCGAGATTAAGGTCGTCGCCGTCGAGCCCGCCACCTCCCCGGTGCTCTCCAAGGGCCAGGCAGGCCCGCACAAGATCCAGGGTATCGGCGCCGGCTTTGTGCCCGACGTCCTCGACACCCAGGTCTATGACGAGATCATCCCCGTTGAGAACGAGAACGCCTTTGCCACCGGCCGCGCCGTGGGCCACAAGGAGGGCGTGCTCGTGGGCATTTCGTCCGGTGCCGCCGTGTGGGCCGCGCTGCAGCTGGCCAAGCGCCCCGAGAACGAAGGCAAGACCATCGTGGCCCTGCTTGCCGACACCGGCGAGCGCTACCTGTCCACGGCGCTCTTCCAGGACTAAGGGCCCGTCACTTGTCGATAGGCCCAAGGCACGCCGGTCTTCCCTCTCTTCTGGCAGCCTGAGCCCATCTCGTTAGGATGTCCCACGAGACGTCCGAACTTGCTACAATGTCTGCGGCGCGGAACCAGCCTCCCGCGCCGCTTTTCTTTTTTGGCCACATGCCACCAAGGAGAACCTCCCCATGCACAACAAGCGCGTGCTCGTCGCCATGAGCGGCGGCGTCGATTCCAGCGTGACCGCGTATCTGCTCAAGCGCCAGGGCTACGAATGCATCGGCGCCACCATGCGTCTCACCTGCCCCGCGCCCGACCCCGCCACGGGTATGAGCAAAGTCGACTGCGACATCGCCGATGCAAAGGTCGTCGCCAAGCGCCTGGGGATACCCCACCATGTGCTCGACTTGCAGCAGACCTTCGACCGCAACGTGATCGAGCGCTTTGTGAACGCCTACCAGGAAGGACTGACGCCCAACCCGTGCATCATCTGCAACCGCCACATTAAGTTTGGCGCGCTGCTGGATGCGGCGCTGGATATGGGCTGCGACTACATCGCAACGGGACATTACGCCAAAACAAGCCAGGCGGCAGACGGCACCTGGCAGCTACATCGCGGCGAAGATCCCAAAAAGGACCAGAGCTACTTTTTGTATTCGCTTACGCAGGAACGCCTGGCACACACGGTCTTTCCGCTGGCAGGCCTAGACAAAGAGCGCGACGTGCGCCGCATAGCCGCCGAGCAGGGCTTTACCAACGCCCAGAAGGCCGAAAGCGAGGACATCTGCTTTATTCCAGACGGTGACTACGCGGGCTATATCGAGCGCCGCTGCGGACATCCCGCTGCACCGGGCGACATTGTGTGGCGCGACGGCAGCGTGGTCGGGCGCCACAACGGCGCGCTGCGCTACACCATCGGCCAGCGCAAGGGCCTGGGCGTTGCGATGGCGCATCCCGTGTACGTAACGGGCGTCGACGCCGCCAACAACACCGTGCATCTGGGCGAGGCCGAGGACCTAACCGCCTCGGCGCTAACTGCCGATGAGTGGATCTGGAGCGCGCCGGACGCACGCATGGAGGCGGAGCTCGATGCCGGCGGCATTCGCGTAGGTGCCAAGTACCGCTACCGTCAGAAAGACCAGGCAGCAACCCTTACACGTGGCGCCGGCGGACAAATGCTGCTAACTTTTGACGAGCCGCAACGAGCCATCGCCCCCGGCCAGGCCGTTGTAGTCTATCGCGGCGACATCGTCCTGGGCGGCGGTACCGTGACCGGCGCACTTAAGTAGCCGTGGGTTTACCGCTGCACGTGTCGAAGTACCTCAACAGCGGCACCAACCTCGATTACGCGACGCTCGAGGCCGCGGCAAATGGCCTCGAGTCGACCCTCCGCCGTCGCCCATTCGCTCTGCGAAAGAATCTCGATCGCCTCATCAACAAATCCGTTGAGCCGAGATGAATCGAACCAATCGAGCGAGTCCGCAAGCGCCAGCTGAGCGGAAGGGTCGGGCCCAAACGGCTTAGCGGAAAACCCAAACTCCCCAGCCGCGAGCAAGACGGTTGGCACGTTATACCACAGACAGTTGCCGCTATCGAACAGCGGTGCAGGTTTTATCTCCAGGGTGTCGACATTACGGATGATGCCGAAGTTTCGCCAATGGCGGTCGCTGTTGGCCAAAAGGGCATCGCAGACAATCATCTGCGACATAGACCTTCTCACAGCGACCTCATCGGCACCATGCTTGCCAAGGTAGCGACAGTATCGATCGTATGTCGAGTCTCCCCGCTGGCTACCAAGTGCGCCCTTAACGTAAACAGCCGGAACGTATTCCTCACGGCCGTCAAGAAAGTCGTCGCACAGACACACAGGGCCATCGAACATCCGCTCAACCGTATAAGGAACAAACTCGCCCTCCGACAGCAAGCGACGATGCAGAGCCGTTGCAACCGCCTCGTTAAAGGGACGCTGATCGTCCACGCCGCATCCTTTAGCCAAAACGCGAATGCCGTTTCGGATCATCCACGATTTAGGGAGCTCGCCCTCGGACGTGTTATCCGGATTTTTAAGACCGATGCCTTCCAGCCAACCCGAACGCCCCTCGGGCGCCGATCGCTCAAATTCGTTCTCGAAGTAATTGAGGTTTCGCCATTCGAACCCGTCGCATTCTGCCGGCCGCAGCCAATAGCAATCCGAAAGCGAGAGACCCAGGCACTGAACCGGCACCTCAATGCCACTGGCAATTCCCAGCTCGCGGTAGCGCGAGATAAGCCCAGGACGAACATCGGGCACCGACCGATGCCCCCACCACGCGTTGAGCTCCCGCTTATTCACCGTTGGAGAAGAGCTCGAGCATGTGCCAAACGGCATTCGTTGCGCATCGAGGACCTCGGCGATTTCGAAGGGGAACTCGCGCGTCGGATCAAATGAGACATACGCGACCTCATGGTCGGCCGACATCAGCGTAAACTTGCGTCCCACATCGGCTGCAGGACGGCGTCCTCGCTTGCGGACCTTTTGATAGGCGATCGCAGAATTGTACTCGACCATCTTCCGTCCGCCCACAATATCGCACACAAGCGTTCCCGATGCGGCAAGTTGAGATATGCGGGCTTTCGTAACGCCCAACAGGCGGGCAGCATCACCCATAGACAAGTACTCAGACGTATCCATACACCGCATCACCTCGTTAAGTAATTTACACGTTTAGTTAATAGATTACAGACATCATAATACTAAACAACCAAAAGTGAAAAAAGGCCCGAGAAATCGGGCCTTAGCGATTGGTCAGCCGAGTCGCAAGCTGCTTCCCTAGCGCTGAACGTAGGCGCGAACGAGCTCGTAGGTATTGCGCACGCCGTCGATGTGGCTGCGCTCGTAGTTGTGGCTCGCGTACACGCCGGGGCCGATCAGACCATGGCGAATGTCGTAGCCGGCCGAGAGCGTGGCCTCGACGTCGGAACCGTAGTGCGGGTAAACGTCGATGGCGTAATCGAGTTCCAGCTCGCGCGCGATGTTGGACAGTGTAGTTACCAGGTCGTAGTTGTACGGACCGCCCGAATCCTTGGCGCAAATCGAAACCATGCGCTCGGTGCAGTCAAGGTCGTCGCCCACGCAGCCCATGTCCACGCTGATCATCTCGCGCGTGTCGGTCGGCACAAAGGCGCCGCCGTGGCCGACCTCCTCGTACACCGTAAAGAGCAGCGATACCTTGCGCGAAAGCGTCACTTCGCCAGCGGCGACGGCACGCGCCAAGCCCAGCAAAATGGAGGCCGACAGCTTGTCGTCCAAGAAGCGGCTCTTAATGTAGCCGCTCTCCGTCACCGTGGTACGCGGGTCCATAGCGATGATGTCGCCAGTCTGAATACCCAGCTCGAGCACATCATCCTTGCTATCGACGTTCTCGTCGAGCAGGATTTCCATGTTCTTCTCGATGGTCTTGACCGGCTCATCGGCCACATGCGCCGAAGGCTCGGTATTGAGGACCACACCCGTGTAGACATTGCCACCGCGCGTATAAACGGTGCAGTTCTCGCCATCGGCCGTAGACCACTGATGCCCACCGAGGGTCGTGGGGCGCAGGCGACCATTGTCCTTAATGGAACGCACCATGGCGCCCAGGGTATCGACATGGCTCGCCAACACAAGCGGCTCGCCCTCGCCGCCAAGCTCAACCAACACGTTGCCCTTATTGGAGCGCTCGGGTCCAAAGCCCATATCGCGCAACGTCTCCATCAGATAATCAGTCGCCGCACGGGTATAGCCCGTAGGCGAGGCGATAGAAGTCAGCGTCTTAAGCTGACCTGTGATATAGGAGAGCGTCTCCTCTAGAGAAGTATCAATATTAGAAGTCATATGAATCCTTCCAAGTAAAACTAAGACCGAGTCCCGATTTTAACCGTTCTGCACGTGCAATGCCCCAGGAGCCGAACCACCTCCAGACGTCCCCGCACCGGTTTTGTGCACGTACACGGTTTACAATCCCAATCTTGCATAAATCCTATCGGTATCTGCATAAAAATGAGGCATCTATTTGCTTCGTCTCAGGGTACCCTACCTTGGACCGTGCAAAAAACGGAGTATTCTGCACCGTGGGCTCCAACGGCCCCACCACAAACGACATAACGACGCGGTTACAGCAGTGTTGCAGGTCGTCGCAAACCAAAAACGCGGCGACAGCCCATTACAGTCTGAAATAGGCCATCGATAAATTTCGATGGCGAGCATTCGGCG
>CALEXE010000137.1:0-1172 GCA_937925265.1 uncultured Collinsella sp.
CGTCCTTGTCATACTCGTAGCCAGCGGTGATCGTCCACCTGGTGCCCACGGTGTCGCCCTGACAGTCCAGCGTAAAGGACGTCACGCGATCCTTGTCGTATCCGTACGAATACACGACCGTCCGAGGATTGCCCGGGCTGGTATCGGTGTCGGTCACCATGTTGCCGTCCTGGTAGACATATGTGCTCGCACTCTCGCCGTAACCCGCATGGGTCGTCTTGTTGATCAGGTTTCCGTCCGCGTCGTAGGTAAACGTCGTGGTGCTCGACGAATCGCTAATGTCGGCATCGCAGTCGATGCGCGTGACGTTACCGTCAGCGTCGTACGTAAACGTGTTGACGTTCTCGTAACCGCCCGCCAGATCTTCCTCAATCTCAGAGATACGATGCAACTCATCGTGCTCGACGCTGTAGCTTACGCCGCCACCTTGCTTGACGGCAGACGTGAAGCCCGTGACGTAACCGTTCTCGTCACGCTCGATCTCGTAGATATCGCCGTACGCATCGCCTTTATCGGTGCCTTCATAGGACATCGGCAGCCACAGCTCGTCAAGCTGTGTGTCCTTAATGCCGGTAATCTTCGTATCCTGCGGCAGCGCCAACGTGGCGAGCTTCTTTTTGCCCGAAAAATCGATGCTTTTAAGGTTTTCGGCATTTTTGAGGTCGAGCTTCTCGATGTTGTCGCAACCGTCCAGATTGGCGACGGTGACATTACTCGCCGAGTTAAGCTCGACGGTCTTAAGGTCGCCGCAGCCCGAAAGATCCAGGTTGACGAGTTTGTCCCCGCCATTTTCCACACTGGTAACGTTGGGGAACACCTTGCCCAGGCCCTGCGTCGACGTGATGCCGTCCAGCTCGACCGACGTCACCGCCTTGGCCTCGTCGCGTGAGATGCGGCCGTCACCGTTAGTGTCGTACTTGGTCGAGACAAGCGCACGCATGCCGCTATCCGGGAAGGTTTTCTCATCGATTGGGGTGGTCGCGATCTGGGTGAAGTAGAACAGCGCTCCTCCGCCGACACCCGCCGCCACGGCAAGCACCGCGGCAAGGGCGATGAGGGGCTTCTTGGAACGCTTGCGCCGCGCGGGCTGCTGCACGGGCACGTATTGCTGGGGAGCGGGCGCGGCAGGCTGGGGTTGCTGCGTGGCCGCGACCTGGTCGGGTGCTACGGGC
>CALEXE010000138.1:0-5466 GCA_937925265.1 uncultured Collinsella sp.
ATCCGGTCGCACGGAGAGCATTTCCCAGTTGACAAAACTATAGGAACACCCCCCGGCAGCATGGGAAAACGTATCAAACGGGGATGTTCGGTACATTCCGCACAATGGGGCCACCCGTTACCAAGGGGCCAACTGGTAGTAACCAGATAGCCACCTACTAGGTCATATCAACATATGGGAGCACTTGCGCAACCAAGTTCGGAATTCCACCAGCGGCAGTAAAATGAGCGTCAACGGCAAGGTGGGCTTAATAAGCCATACCAATTGGTTCTTCAGTCAAATACCAATCTAGCAAAAATGTACTGTTTATCTGGTATTACACAGACCATACCTTTCCCTCGGGAACTGGGCTTCGCGAAGTTTCCCGAGGGAAAGGCTCAACCGCCACCCTGCGATCTACCGGGGATTGCTATGACGTACGTTGGCTGATTTTGTTTGGAATGAGATGTTGACGGTGGCTGATGGGCACAATTGCCCCGGATGCATTTCATGATGCACCTAAATGTCTGCCTTCATCCTTATAGATTGTCCAGGTAGTCGTCGGCATCATAGGTAAGGCTGTAGGCTTTATTCAGGATGCGCACGAGCTCCTGAGCATCGTGCTCGCCGAGCGCTGAGAGTTGTTTCGAGAGCGATGCCACACTCTCGGCATTTTTTTTCGCCGCGAAATCACGGCCTTCCTCGGTAATGCTCACCAGCACACGCCGACGATCGTTTGGATCGGTCCTGCACTGAACGTAACCCTTGCTCTCGAGTGAATCCAAGATATGCGACATGCGCGCACGGGAAAATTTCAGCTTCTTGGCAATCTCGGAGGGAATGACATCACCGTCAATACGCGATAGATACTGTAAAACCGGTGCCTCGCCCACACTGGCGCCGCCGGCAGCACTCAAGGATCCCTTGGCAAGGGAACGTGAGTACACAATCAGTTTTCGAGCGATGTCATCGTAATCCACTGGGGATATTGTCCTTTGCAACTCTAGAAGGGCCATAAAACCGTCATTTGCCGTACATTAGTTAACATTCGCAACAATTATTTATGATACCCCAACGCGGAAGTCTATTGCTCGTCCTTCTTGCGTCGCATAAGCTCCTCAACGTCGATACCCGCGGCCTCGAGCATACGCTCAACATTCTTTTTGGCGTTGGTCGTGCCAACCTTAAGCACAATCGAAAGCGGAGTGCCCACCACCAGGCACACGATGCCCGCGGGGACGCCCCAGCCGGGGCCGCCCTGCATACCCCACATCCCCACCAAAAAGCCAATAGCCACGAGCGAATAGCCCAGGCGCAGCCAAACGTTGAGCCGCTGAATAGCATCGGTCTGCATCTTTGCCTCGCGGATCAAGTCGTCGCGCGAAAGGTCGTGTCCGTGTTTCTCGTGCATATGGTCCTCCTCGTGCAAAATGTGCATTATGCGCAGGTGCATCGTTTATCGAATACGTCATCTTTCAAGAGCAATATAGCGGGTGTCGTGTAGGCGATGGAGGTCGCTGGCCATATTGCCCTTGAAGGGCGGCGTAAAATCAGAAGGCCGTGCGGTTGAGGCCGCACGGCCTTACAGGGGGCCAGGGGATGATGACTAGTAGCTCAGTGCCGGGTCGAAGAAGCCAATAACAACGCCCACGAATGCGATCACGACGAGAATCAGCATCATAACGATGGGATTGACCTTCTTCTTGGTCATCATGTACCAGCAGAAGATGATGAAGACCATCGGCAGCAGGTGCGGATAGATGCCATCGAGAGTGTCCTGGAACTTACCGCCGCCGGGCAGCACCAGGTTGGGGCTGCAGGTGATGGAGACCCAGGTAGCACCGACTGCACCGATGACCATGGTACCGACCATCACGATGGAATCGCGAAGAGCCTTTGCCTTGGGGCCGACCAGTGCCTCGACCGCCTTGCCGCCGAGCTCATAGCCCTGGTTGTAGGCAAAGCGCATGCCAAGGAACATGAGCAGGTTCCACACGACAATATAGAAGATAGCGCCGAGCGGGGAGCCGCCGGTAGAAAGACCGAGGGCGATACCGAGCAGGATCGGGATCAGGGTACCGACGATCAGCGAGTCGCCAAGACCGGCGAGCGGGCCCATGAGGCCGGCGCGGATGCCGTTGATGGCGTCGTCATCGATGGCCTCGCCGTTTGCGCGAGCCTCCTCGAGGCCGGCGGTGACGCCGACGATCATGGTGCCGATCTGCGGCTCGGTGTTGAAGAACGCGGAGTAGGTCTGAAGGGCCTGCTTCTGCTCCTCGGGCGTGTCGTAGAGCTCCTCGACAATCGGAAGCATGGCGCACAGGTAACCGAAGGTCTGCATGTGCTCCTGCGAGAAGCAGGTCAGGTTGCCATAGGACCAGTTACGGAACGACTTGGCAAGCGTTTTCTTAGAGAGCTTTTTCTTCTCTGCCATTAGATGTCCTCCTCTTCCTCATCATCGGAGCCCGAGGCGATAGCTGCCTTGGGAGCGTTTGCGAGGTCGATCTTGAGCGAAGCGATCTCATAGTTGATCAGGGCGAAGAAGCAGCCAATGCCGGCAGCGGCGATCAGGTTGCAGCCCATAACAGCGGACAGGGTGAAGCCGAAGAAGAACGTCAGGAAGTCCGTGGGCTTAGAGATGACCTGCTTGAGCAGGATGGCGATACCGACGGTAGGCAGCAGCGAGCCGACGGTGAACAGCGTCTTCATCGCGATGCCGTCCATGGGCATGTAGGTCTTCATGAGGTCGACCATGGCGGTGCCGCCCATGGTGATGATGAACGTCGGGAGGAACGAGCAGACGATGTGACCGATCCAAGGCAGAACGTTGTTGACCAGGTAGAGCTTGTGGAGATCGCCCTTCTCGAGCCACTTCCAGCCCATGCCCTGCCACACCAGGTTGATGGTGGCGGTGCCATAGAAGAGCACAGTGCCGAGCGTGCCGACGGCGGCGCCGAGGGATGCGGCCATGCCGGCAGCCTCAGCGGAGGCGGGATCGATGCCCGAGTTCTTGATGGCGAGGATCGCCAGCGGGATACCGATATAGGACACGGCGCGGACGTCGGCGGAGACGGTTCCGCCGGGGGTCACGAGAGCGATGTAGACAACCTGGATGGCAGCGCCGACGAGGATGCCCGTCTGCATATCGCCCATGATGATGCCGACGATGAGGCCGGCGACCAGAGGACGACCCAGAGTGTAGTTGCCGATCGTCGTGCCGCCCATGCCAGGCAGTGATGCCAGGCAGGCGAACAGGCCGAACAGCGCGGCTTGGAATGCATTGATTGCCATGCTTTCCCCTTTCTTTATTCCTCAGCCCTTTCCCCCAGGGCTGTAGATACCAAAATGCGGCTGGCGCCTAACTAGAAGCCAAACTGACCGCGGAACTTGGGCCACTCACCGATGGACTTCTCCTTGATAAGGGCGAACTCGACCGTGTAGCCGGCGTTGGTGAGATCCTCGAGCGCCTGGGCCTCTTCCTGCGTGATCGACTGGTTGTTGCCGAGCTTGGTGGTGCCGGGACGATCGTTGCAGGGACCGACGATGATGCGGTCCATGCCGGGCTTAAAGCCAAAATCGACGAGAAGTTCCTTCATGTCCAGCGGGTTCTTGGTGATCAGGAAGTATTTGGTGTCGGACTTGAGAACCTTCTCGGAGACCTCCTTGAAGTGCTCCTTGGTCCACACGAACGTCTTCTTGCCCGAGGCACTCTTGTAGGCCTCCTTGAGCACGGGGTTGGACGCTGCAGCGTCGTTGACGGCGATAAGACCGTCGCAGGGATACTCGAGGGCCCAACGGGTAACGGTCTGTCCATGGATCATGCGGTCGTCAATACGGATGAACGAAATCATGCGTTCTCCCTTTCTTTATCACCGGGGGTCTTTCCTCTTAACCCCCGCTCCATCACGAAAATTTGGGCGGATGCGCTGCCTAGATGTCGTCGTCCTCGTCGTCGGCGTCATCGGTCGGGACCACAAGCTCGGACATACCGTTCTTGCCCTCCTGCAGCATCATCCGCTTGAGGGAATCCAGGTCCATGGTGGCAAGCCCCATCATGGCGGTCATAGCCATGGGCAGATTCATACCGCCGAAGGCAATGGTGTGGGCGAGCAAGCCCTTCTCGGCCAGCGTGTTCATAGCATTGGTGAGCGGCGATCCGCCCAGGATGTCACCGAGCAGGACAACCTCGTCATCGGCGGTAACGGGAGCGAGCATCGCCTTGACGTTCTCGACATACTCGTCAGCGCCCATGCCGTCCACGAGACTCGTCGACAAGATGTTCGGGGCGTCATTGCCGAGCATCTTGAGGACACTGTGCAGTCCGGGAGCGAGCGTTCCGTGACTGACCATTACCAGATACCGCATGCGGTCTCCTCTCGACCTGCCGTGTGTCGCACGGCTTTGCTTTTTGCCGAGATTATTGTTGCGCCGGGGCATGTTCGGTACAAGAAAATAGTTGCGAACGGCAACTATTCATCGGTTAACGGTAGCAACTATTTTTGTGCCTAAATTATTTTTTCTTCCAATTATTTTTAAAATAGCAGGTAGATTGCCTGGTAAATGTTTTATGTTCCTTATGTACCATACATACCAACAAGAATCGGGCCTGACATCACCGGTTTGTCCCGCAGTGTCAGACCATGTCACGTATGCTCACGACATGGAGGTACCCCATGGACATGATCTCGTTTCTCGCCTCCGAACCCTTCGATCGCAGCGGTGATACGCCGCTCTATGTCCAACTTAAACATCGAATCGCCCTGCTTATCGCCAGTCAGGCGTTCGACACCAAGACGCCGCTGCCACGCGAGCTCGAAATCTGTGCGCGGCTGGAGTTATCGCGCGCGACTGTGCGCCGTTGCTTTCAGGATCTCGTCATCGAGGGGCGCGTGGTGCGCAAGCGCGGCCAGGGCACGTTCATCAAGCCCCAAACCTCAGCACCCGGCATCGACCTGGCCCTGAATTTCAGCGCGCGGATGCGCGAAGCGGGACGGGTTCCGAGCTCGCAGATTCTCGCCTTTTCAAGCATACCGGCCGTCCGCGGCATCGCCTCTGGGCTCAAAGTGCCCGAGGGGACACCCGTCTGGGAGATTCGCCGCCTGCGTCTCGCCAACGACAAACCCATGGAGCTCAACTACGTCTATATCCCCGTGTCACTTTGCCCCGAGCTCACACGCAAAGACGTGGATGGCTCGCTCTACGCCTACATCGCGGAAAAGACCGGCATCCTGCCCGCAAGCGTCGATGCCGTCTACGAGACGGTCAACCTCGACAAGCATGAGGCGCGCCTTTTGGGACAGAACACCGGCAAGGCGGCGATGCGCATCGTGCGTTCGACCTACGACAAGACGGGAACCCCGTTCGAGGTAGGCGTGCTCATCAGCTGCGACGGCCAGGCAAAACTGCACGTGCACATCGCCGCCGACAAAACAACCTTCACCGCCACAGCCCAATAAATCAAAACCACCCCTAAAAGGGGTGGTTTGC
>CALEXE010000139.1:0-35321 GCA_937925265.1 uncultured Collinsella sp.
GCGCTTGCCGGCATGGGCGGAGCCGCCGCGACCGGTGCCGCCGTGGGCCTAGGCGCCGCAGCCGGCATCGCCTCCAACATGGCGAGCACTCGCGCCCCGCAGCGCCCGCTCGCCCAGCTCGTCGACGTCGTGAGCGGCGAGAGCCGTAGCATCACCTCCGCACAGGTGACCATCGGTCGCGAGCGCTCAGTTTCCGACATTGCCCTGCGCGACCCCAACGTGTCGCGCCGCCACGCCCAGCTCACCTTTACGGGCTCGGATTGGTCGATCGAGGACCTCAATTCCACCAACGGCACACTCGTCAACAACCGCCGCATTACGCGCTGCCCGCTGCGCAACGGCGATCTGCTGACGTTTGGCCTGAGCACCTTTGAATTTAGGGGATAGTCGCTTATGAACATCGATATCGTCCTTTTTGCAGGCCGCATCGTCCTGGTCGCCCTGCTCTATATCTTCCTGTTCGCCGTCATGAAGACCGGCGTGGGACTTGTGCGCGGACAGCGCCGCGACTCGGCTATCTGGACGATCGATGTGGACAAGGGCCCGCGCGGTATCCGCGGCATCCACGTAGACATGCTCGGCCCCGTCATCGTCGGTCGCTCGCCATCTTCGGACATCTGCATCAACGAACCATTCGTCTCGGCCTCGCATGCGCGCTTTTCGCTGCAGGGCCCGGCGCTCATCATCGAGGACCTCAACTCGCTTAACGGCACGCTCGTCAACGGCCGCCAGCTTGTGGAGCCCGCAACGCTGCGCGAGGGCGACGAAGTCCAGATCGGCGATGTGGTCATGAAGGTGAACCGTCGATGATCGACGAGGAGAACAAGTCCGCGACTATGACCGAGGCACCGGCTGCCGCCACAGCTGCGCCGGCCCACGCCGCTCCGGCGGGCTCCGCACCCGTGGAACCCGAGGACACCGTGTTCTCCCTGCCTCTTTCGCATGTAACGCATGATATTTCGGATCTCGCCGATAACGAGGACGAAGAGGATGCCGTAGCGGCGCCCATCGGCGCACATGCTGCGGAACAGCCCACAGCGCCCGAAGCAACCTCGGCGCCAGCTCACTTTGCAGAGCCCGTCGCCGCGGCAATCAACGAGAGCGCTGCGGTGTTTGCGGCACCCGAGCCCGCCGCGCCGGCGTTTCCCATAGCCCCGGCATCCGAGGTTGCGCCCGTGTCTACGCCGGCGCCCGAAGCGGGGCCATCCCCCGAGGACGGCCCTGCACCCAAGGCCCCGCAGCCTGCGCCCGCAAGCGAGTCCGATACCGTGGCCGAGCCCGCCGCCCAGTCGCAAAGCACGCCCGCGCCGTCGCACTTTGCGACACCCGAGCCTATAGACGTCAGCCCGCAAGACGACGAGTCGACCGCCCGCGCGTCCGAGGAGCCCGGCTCCCCGGACACCGGCGATTCCGAATCAAACGCCGAGACCGACACCGTCTCTCCCGGTGACACAGCCGAGATCGACGTTGCCGCCGTTGAGGCCAAGCTCAAAGACCCCGGCTCGACCATGAGCTTTGAGCCCCTGACCGAGGAACGCATCGAGACCGACTCGACCTATGATGCCGGCACCACCACGCAACTCATGTGGGGCGCCCGCTCCGACGTTGGCTGTGTGCGCCCGCACAATGAGGATTCCTACCTGGTGCAGTCGCCGCTCTTTTGCGTATGCGACGGCATGGGCGGTCACGCCGCCGGCGAGGTAGCCTCTTCCATCGCCGTCGAGACTATTGCCAAGACGGCCCCGCAGTCCGCCGACGCAGCACGCCTGGCCGCAGCCGTCGAGGCAGCCAACGCCGCCGTAATCGAGGCGGCCCTGAACGGCCTGGGCAAGCCCGGCATGGGCTGCACAGCCACTTGCGCCTATATCGAAAACGACACGCTCGCCATCGCCCACGTGGGTGACTCTCGCGCCTACCTGCTCCACGAGGGCACGCTCATCCGCGTGACCCGCGACCACTCCTATGTGGAAGAACTCGTGGACGCCGGCGAGATTACGGCAGACGAGGCTCGCGTCCACCCCAACCGTTCGGTCATCACCCGTGCGCTGGGCTCGGACCCCGCCATGTATGCCGACCACTTCACTCTGCATATCGAGGAAGGCGACCGCCTAATCCTATGCTCTGACGGCCTTTCGAGCATGATTCCCGATAGCGATATCGAGAACATCGCCACGCAGTCCTCAACCGCGCAAATCTGCGTCGACAACCTAGTGGACGCTGCGCTTGCCGCCGGCGGCCACGACAACGTGACCGTAGTAGTCGTTGACCTGGTTGACGATGGCGTTATGCGCGAGGCGCAGCGCGTGCGTCGCCGCAACATTACTATCGCCGCCATTCTGGCCCTCGTCTTTGTGCTGGCGGCTGGCATCTGGGCCTACACGGGTGTCACCGGCTCGTACTACCTGGGTACCTACCAGGGCAATGTCGCCGTCTGGCGCGGCCTTCCCGGCAAGCCGCTCGGACTCAAGCTTCACTGGCTCGAAAGCGAAACCAGTATCAAGCTGTCCGACCTGCCCGAAGACACGCAAAACCGCCTCAAGGCGGGTATTCCGCAAACAAGTGTCGACGATGCGCAGGACACGATATCCAAATACCGCCACCAGATCGACGAGGAGCAGACCCGCCAGGTGATTGACGCGCAAACGATTCGCGACAACACCGACCAGAGATCGACCTCCGAATCAGATTCCGAGAAAACCGCCGAACAGTCCGCCGAGGCCGAAGCCTCCGAAAAGAACTAGAAAGGGAGTGCCGCTTATGAGTCGCCGCAACACCGAGCTGCTCTTGCTCATCGCCTCGGCGTTCCCCGTCATCCTGCTGTATGCGATGTACGTGCTCACCGCGGGCGCCGCCATCTCCTTTGAGACGCTCGCCGTGCCGATCGGCCTCTTTGCCGCCTTCGCCGCGGCACATATCGCCGTGCGCATCTTGGCGCCCGGCGCCGACCCCGCCATCCTACCCATCGTATTTATACTTTCGGGCATCGGCATCACGTTCGTGACACGCCTCGCCCCCGCTCTCGCCATCTCACAGCTCATCATCCTGTTTGTCTCGGTGGCCCTGATGGTGGGAACGCTCGCACTGGTCAAAAACCTCGACGTGGTCATGCGCTACAAGTACACCTTTGGCATCATCGGCATCATCCTGCTGATGCTGCCCATCTTTATCGGCACCACGATCTCGGGCTCCAAGCTGTGGATTCGCATCGCGGGCTTTACCATCCAGCCTGGCGAGTTCGCCAAGGTCTTTATCGTGCTGTTCCTGGCCGGGTACCTGGCCGAGAACCGCGAGCTGCTCTCCATCTCCAACCGCAAGATCCTGGGCTTTAAGATCCCTCGCCTGCGACTGCTGCTGCCGCTGTTTGCCGTGTGGGGTGTGTGCCTGCTCGTCGTCGTCTTCGAACGCGACCTGGGTTCGGCCGTGCTGTTCTACACCATCTTCTTGCTGATGCTCTACGTTGCCACGGGGCGCTTTTCGTATGTCGTTATCGGCCTTGCGCTCTTAGCCGTTGGAGCTGTGGGCGCCTACAAGTTCCTGTCTCACGTTCAGGTGCGTTTCCAGGTTTGGGTCGATCCGTTTAAGGACGCCCAGGGCCAGGGCTACCAGATCGTCCAGTCGCTCTTCTCGCTTGCCGATGGCGGCCTGGTCGGTGTTGGCATCGGCAACGGCATGGCCAACAACATCCCCGTCGTCGAGTCCGACTTTATCTTTTCGGCTATCGGCGAGGAGATGGGCCTTTTGGGCGGCGGCGCCGTGCTCATCCTGTTTATGCTTTTTGCCGTGCGTGGCCTCACCACGGCTGCCCGCGCTAAATCCGACCTTGCCGCCTTTAGCGCCACCGGTCTTACGGCAGCCATCAGCTTCCAGGCCTTCTTGATCGTTGGCGGCGTAACCCGCCTGATCCCGCTGACCGGCGTCACCCTGCCCTTTATGAGCCAGGGCGGCTCCTCGCTGCTGGCAAGCTTTATCATCGTCGCGCTCCTGCTGCGCGCCGGTGACGAGGCGACCGGACGCGAGGCCGAGCTTACCGGCACCGGCACCATGGCCGCCATCACCGATGATCAGGTCGCATCTGCCGCCGCCCCGACGGGCACGCGCTTTGCCACCTCGTCTTCCTACGGCAGCGGCAGCCATTCCGTCGGCTCGCGCATGCGCCGTCGCCTGCTCGACACGCCTGAATCCGGTGTGCTCGGCCGCGTTGCGCTCGCCAACCGTCTAACCCGTGCGGTGCTCGCCTTTACGGCGCTGTTCGCCATCCTTATCGGCAACCTCACCTATGTCCAGGTCATCAAGGCCAAGGACTATCAGGATATGCCGACCAACAACCACACTATCGCCCGCTCCAAGTACATCCAGCGCGGTTCCATCATCACGTCCGACGGCGTGACGCTGGCCGAGTCGCTGCAGCAGGAGGACGGCACCTACGTACGCTCCTACCCCAACGGCAACCTGGCAGCGCACGTGGTTGGCTACGTGAGCCAGCAGTATGGCACCACCGCCATCGAGAGTGTCATGAACGACACGCTCACCGGTTCTAAGGACTACTCCAGCTGGAACAACGCCATCGCGTCGCTCGCGGGCCAGACCCAGCCGGGCAACACCGCCAAGCTCACCATCGACTCGCGCATCCAGACGGCGGCCGAGCAGGCACTCAAGGGCTTTAAGGGCGCTGTAGTGGTCATCGACCCGCGTACCGGCGCGGTGCTCGCATGTGCCAGCTCGCCCACCTACGACAACACCAACATCGACGCCCTGCTGCAGGCGGGCGGCGGCGAGGACGGCTCTATGTACAATCGCGCCATGGACGCGCTGTACACGCCGGGCTCCACGTTTAAGGTCGTTACGCTTTCCGCGGCACTCGAGACCGGCACCGCCAGCCTTACCAGCACCTACCAGGCGCCCGGCTCCATGGACATCGGCAACGCGCCGGTCACCAACTATGCCAACGAGAGCTACGGCACCATCAGCCTGCAGCAGGCCTTTGCCGTGTCTTCCAACGTCGTCTTTGGCCAAGTGGCAAACGAAGTTGGCGCAAACACGCTCGTGCAGTTTGCCAACGCCTTTGGCTACGGCCAAAAGCTCGGCCAGGACCTGACCTCCGCGGCCTCCATCATGGCCGACCCGTCGCTCATGACCGAGTGGGAGACCGCCTGGGCCGGCGCCGGCCAGCCTGTCGGCATGGACCACACGCCCGGGCCGCAGACCACCGTCATGCAAAACGCCGTGATTGCCGCCGCCATCGCTAACAGTGGCGTGGTCATGGACCCGTACTTTGTAGCCCAGGTACTCGCCCCGGACGGAACTGTGGTCAAGACCACGCAGTCCCGCTCGCTGGGTCAGGCCGTCAGCTCCGCCACGGCCGACCAGGTCAAGCAGGCCATGCTCGCCGTCGTCCAGTCCGGTACCGGCACCGATGCCCAGGTCCCCGGCGTCAAGGTCGCCGGCAAGACCGGCTCGGCCGAGACCGGCGGCACCAACGTCAACTCGATGTTCGTTGGCTTTGCACCTTACGATTCACCCACGGTCGCCATCTCGGTGGCCTTGGAGGATTACGACAAACACGACGTCAAGGCGGCCAAGATTGCCGGCATCGTCCTGACCGCGGCGCTCGCCGCACAGGGAGCGTGATGCCCATGATCGAATCGGTCACCCGAGGCGCGCCGCGGCCGAAGAGTTAGCGGCAACGCGCCACACGGCCCCAGCGGCCACATCGTAGGTACTACACACATCGTTGAGCGAATAGTTATGTTAGGAGCAGGAATGGAACAGAGGGTCCTCGGGGGAAGATACCTCCTCAAGGATAAGGTGGGGACAGGCGGCATGGCGACCGTCTTCCGTGCGCAGGACCAGGTCCTCGACCGCACGGTAGCCGTCAAGATCATGCTGCCGCAGTATGCTGGCGACGCAACCTTCGCCGCACGCTTTAAGCAGGAGGCCCAGGCAGCAGCCGGTCTCTCCTCCCCCTATATCGTGGGCGTCTACGATTGGGGCAAGGACGGCGACACCTATTACATCGTCATGGAGTACCTGCGCGGCACCGACCTTAAGAGCGGCATCAAGAGCCACGGCGCCCTCGACCCCAAGAAGGTCGCCCAGATCGGCTCGCAGATCAGCTCCGCGCTTTCGGTCGCTCACAAGCATGAGATCATCCACCGCGACATTAAGCCGCAGAACATCATGGTGCTGCCCGACGGCAACATCAAGGTGATGGACTTTGGCATCGCGCGCGCCAAGAACAGCCACCTCACGCAAGACAACAACGTGCTGGGAACCGCCCACTACGTCAGCCCCGAGCAGACCCGTGGTCAGGACCTCGGCCCCACCTCGGATATCTACTCGCTGGGCGTCGTGATGTATGAGTGCGCCACCGGCCGCGTTCCCTTTGACGGTGACGACGCTATCTCGGTCGCACTCAAGCAGGTCAACGAGCTGCCTATTCCACCGAGCCAGATCAACTCCGGTGTCGACGCCGACCTTGAGCGCATCATCCTCAAGTGCATGGAGAAGGACCCGGCAAACCGCTTCCAGACCGCCGACGAGCTTCGTCAGGTGCTCAACAGCTACCTGTCGGGCCGTGCCGTAAACATCTCGGAGCCCACACGCATCATCGGTGCCCCCGGTGAGTTGGGCGCCACCAAGACTCGCGAGCTTTCCGATCAGACGCGCGCTATGGTGCGTCCCGTCTCGGGCGTGAGCGGCCAGAATACCGCCCGTAGCTCGGTTTCGGGTTCCACCGGCTCCTACGAGGTCGAAAAGCCCAAATCCAACAAGAACAAGATCATCGCCGCCGTGGTGGCAGCCGTTGCCGTCATCGGCATCGTGGTGGCCTTTGCCACAGGACTCTTTGGCGGCGAGCAGGTCACCGTTCCCGATGTACTGGGCAAGGACCAGCAGACTGCCGTCGAACTGATCAAGGAAGCCGGCCTCGAGGTCGGCACCATCGACCAAAGCTACAACGACGATGTCGACGAGGGCAAGGTCGCCGAGCAGACGCCCAACGGCAACACCAAGAAGGCCAAGGGCACTAAGGTGAACCTGGTAATCTCCAAGGGCCCCAAGCCCTCCGAGAAGGTTGAGGTTCCCCGGCTTGTCGGCCTGACCAAGGACCAGGCAGAAGCCGCGCTGGCAAGCGTTGGCCTGAAGGGCAACGCCTCCGAGGAGGCCAACGAGGCCGATGAGGGCCAGGTCTTTGAGCAGGGCACCGAAGCCGGTAAGGAAGTCGCGAAGGGCACGACCATCTCGTACAAGGTCTCGAGCGGCCCGGATACCACGTCCGTCCCCGACCTGACCGACATGACCGAGGCCCAGGCGCGCAACGCCCTCGATATGGCAGGCTTTGGCGTCGACGTGAGCTACCAGGAGAACGACTCAGTTACCGAGGGAACCGTGATCAGCTGGAACCCCAGCGGCAAGCAGAAGCCCGGCGCCACGATTACCGTCGTCATTGCCAAGAAGTCCGGCAAGGCCAGCGTTCCGGGTAACCTGTACGGCAAGAGCATCTCCGCCGCCGTCACCGCGCTCAACAACGCCGGGTTCTACAACATCGCGTTCTGCGACCAGAACGGCAACCCCGTGAGCGGCAACGAAAACGCCACCGTTACGGGCGTCTCCCCCACCGGCAAGCAGTCCACCGACAACACGATTACGCTGACGGTTTCGATTTCTGGCTCGGGTTCGGGCTCTGGCTCGGGCACGAGCACGGGCGACGATTCTGGTACGACCAACTAGTCGCCGCCCCACCGCCCATTACGGCTCCCGCCGCAAACATATTCGCTCACAGGCGCCCGCTTGCTCCCCCAGCAAGCGGGCGCTTCGTTTTTGACATGACATGAACCAGAAGAGCCCGGTACCGTGACGGTGTACCGGGCTCGATCAATCTCTGGTGTCCCCGGGCTGATTCGAAAACTCCCCCCGCGGGGAAATTGGTGACGCGGGTGTCGACGGCTCGAACCCTGCCCTTAGACCAGAAGAGCCCGGCACCGTAGCGGTACCGGGCTCGGCAAATCTCTGGTGCCCCCGGGCGGATTCGAACCGTCGACACCCGCTTTAGGAGATATGATTTAATGCTACCCCCTACCATTCATCAAGCATCATTGAACACCATATAACCGCAGATAAACATAGCAGTTTGTGTCTTTTACCTCCGGTAGCTGCGCCTACGCTTTTACAAACATATTACTAACAGCTTTAGCTAAACTGCACTCATTGAATTGTTGAAAACTATTCAAAGAAACGGAGTGCAAAGATGTCAGAACAGCCACTAATTAGCGGAAGAGGCACGTGTTGGAAAGACAAGAGATCACCTAACACCTATCGCTATTATTTTTCCCTTGGGGTCAAGGACCCTAAGACAGGGCGTTACAAACGATCCCCAACTTATACGGTTCGTTGCAAGACTAAAACAGAAGCTAAGGCTGCAATGCAGGCCAAGCTGGCTGAAATCAACTCCTCTGGCACGATCACTAAAACTAAAAAGCCCACTTTGCTTGCGTCCTACTGCTGGGCCTTTCATGAAAATAGGGACACCGAGCTTGCGCCAACGAGCTATGAAAGAGAAGCGTACGATTGCAGGCATATCGAAGACCTATTCGGCGCGTTTCAGACAATTGAGGGGCTAACTCCCGATCTAATCGAAGAAACATATGCCGAAGCTCGTCGTACGGGAAAATACAAACCATCTGAGCTTGTACGAATCAATGCGAAACTGCGCCAGATTCTGTCGAATGCAGTCGCAAAGAGAATAATTGACCGAAACCCCTGCGCTACCGTTCATGTTCGCAGACCACGCAACAAAAGAGAATCACTGACAATCGAGCAAGTAGCTACCCTATGCACACATCTTCAACACATTGAGCTCACCGCCGAAGCTGTTGGTACGCTAGTACTAGTGTATACGGGTATGCGAAAAGGCGAGATGCTGGGCCTCGAATGGCGCGATTGGGACCCTGCCAATAAAACCTTGAAAATTGACAGGCAGTACACCAACGATCATGAACTGAGGGCACCCAAGTCACAAGAAAGCCAACGCAAAATCCCCGTTGGAGAAACCCTGGCCGAACGTCTTCAATCATGGTCAGCCATACAAAAAGAGCTCCTGGCCTCTCTGGGGCTGTCCCAGACTGGCAGCACTCCCATCATCAGCGATATTGCTGTCGAGCAAGGGGTCCCTACTGTCTGTCACATGAAGAACTACATCTTCAACCATTGGTTTCGCGATTTCGCAGTTAGCTGCAATCTTGGAATCTATGAGCCGAATAATTCGACTGGCGGAAAACTATATAAGGGCATCTGCCCGCATCAGCTCAGGCATTGCGTAAGCACTTTTATGCTGGCGAACGGATCGGACGTTAGAAGCGTGCAAGGTATTCTTGGCCACGCGGACCCCAATATCACGCTCAAAACGTATACAAGCCTCGTTCAACAATCAGAAATAAAAGCAGTTAAAGGCTACGAAGACTTCATCAACGCCTATATACAGAGAAGCGAGAAATAGCATGTTTTTCATTCATCGTTTTATTCATAATATTACGGTACTATAATACCGTTTCCGCAGGTAGATGCTATATTTGATTGACAACTAATGAGTTTTAATACATGCTAAAGCTGTCAGATGGCTACGCATGTAGTCATAGAAACCGGCCCCCCAAGTGCTTATGAACCTGGTAAGTCTTACAAGCACAGGGAGGGCCCTCATTGAAAGGATAGCTCATCATGGCTACTCCAAAGATTAGCACTCAGGCGTCCACACCGACTTTCCCCACTGGTGCCGCTCAGTGCGATCGGTTGCTCCGCGTTAACGATATCCGCGAACTCACTGGCTGGAGCGAAAACACCGCACGCAAATTCATGCGCGAGTCCGGCAAGCTCATCCAAATCCATCGCTCGAATTACATGTTTGAAAGCTCGTTTTATGAGCTTTTCAAGCAGCTTGAAGGTCGTACCGCCCACCTTGACTAGGTGGTAAACATGAGCGAGCTACCGTCAATTTCCGACATATTCAACGATGATGTTACCGAGCAACGAAAGATTATAGAGAAAATGGATAAAGCTATTTTTATTTCAGTGCCCGAGTGGGCGTGCTGCGTCACCACCGTTGCCGCCGAGCGTCTCATCCTCGGCCTCGTATGGAAGTTTGGAAAACCTTCCAAAAACAAACGGCCCATGGGCTTTTGCGCTAGAAGCAAATGGATTGAGGATCACTACCACTTGAGCAAGAACACGATATCCCGAGCCTATACTTCTCTAAAGGATAAGGGGTATATTCAAAAAACTGGTGATGGCAGCTGGATGCTTAATTACGCTGCAATCTACCGCGCCGCGATCGAAAACGCTTGGGAGCCCCCGAAATCTTAAGTCCACAGCCCGACTATCGACGTGGGCTTCTGTCAAACAACCGAGTTAAAAACCACTGAGCCAGAATCCGCTTCAATAGAAGAGGATTCTGGCTCAAATGATATCCGACCATTCACGCAGCATGTCTACCGCAATCTAGCAAGAATCGAGGACGGGGAAACCGTCATCGAGGTCGTGAAGGTCGGTAATCGCCAGGCGTCTACAAAAACATGCCGCGGATGTAAAATGAAGCAGGGTCGAACCGAAACAGTTCCCGGACAATTGGCGTCCGGCCAGACACTTCGATTCGACCCTTTCTCATACCTGCATCTAAAATACTCCCATAATCATTCTCGACATCTTTAACGCCATCACTCTCCCGCCACCAGCACGTCGTAGGTGCTATTTTCAACGAATCGATATGACCGCCCATTCATGTTCTTTAAGGCACGTGATACCATGAAAACGTGCGGTATTTCTCCAATCGAAAACCTGCGTGAACGTATGACTTGAGACGCTTTTAGAACTCACCAAGCGCAGGACAAACACAACTCAACAGCGGCCGCGTATTTGTTCCCAGCCGTACGGCATGGCGGAGCCATGCCCATTGTTGATTGGAGTGCCGCACGATGACAGACAACCCGAACGACAGAAAAATCAGCGAGACGCCCGGCGTGAAGGACGTCCTCGATGAGGCCGCCGAGCAGATTGAAAAGGCTTGGCGAGAGAAGCTGCTGCGCGAGACCGCCGATCTCAAGACCGAGAACGCGCTGCTCAGGGCCCAGCTCGACAAATTCAACCGCAAGCTCGCCGAGGCGACGGATCGGAATGAAAAAATTGAGGCCGACTGCAATGAGCGGATTGCCTTTATAGAGGAGAAGTTCGAACTCGATACCGCGAGTCTCGAACTCGAGAACAACGAGCTCCACGCCGCGGGCGTCAGGCACCTTTCCCGTGCTAAGGGGCTCGGCAGGCAGGTCGCCCAGCTCCACGCCGAGGCTGAGGCCATGGCCGATGAGATCGAGCGACTGCGCGGCGAGCGTGACGCTGCGTTGAAAGCCCAGGCCGAGCTGAGCGATGCGCTACTGGCCCAGCGCGACCTGATGGCCGAAGTCGCCGCCCTCAAGGACCGCCTCGCCGCCTCCGAGCGGCGGGCGACCGTGGCCGAGGCCAAGGTCGAGGTCATGACCAAGATGAGGGGCGAGTAGTCCCGCGCCCTTCCTGTCAGGTAACTGATTTCTAGAAACCTTCTAGAGCGCTTTTAGAAGGTTTCTAGAACCGGGCGCAGCATCTTCGATCGGCACGATGTCTCGGTAGATAAGGCGATGCCTGGTGTCGCACCATTTATCGCGATGGTAGTGACCGAAGAACCAGACGCGGTAGCCGAGCCGTCCGTCGAGCTCACCCAGGAAGGTTTGCAGCGGATCCCCGCGGTACTCACGTCCGCGTTCGCGACACAGCCCCTCAGCAAGGGCAGCCGGAGCCTCGTGAGTCACAACGTAGTCGACCTTCCAGCCCACGCGGTCGAGCGAGGAACGGCAGTGTTCCGTCTCTTTCTCGCTCGGCATCTCCTCAGGCCACCAGCTCCTCCCCTCCTTGCGATACTGCCTGTCGTTGCTCGCGGCGCCGCCCATGGCAAGGACTGTAAGCCCGTCGATATCGAACACCTCTCCGCGCATCAGGTGCAGCACGTGCGGTCGTGCCTCATGGACGAGCCCGCCGTTCCACTCCCGCACCGGCAGCCCGGCCAGGGCGTGGTGGTTCTCATGGTTGCCGTCTACGAAACACGTGGTCCAGGGCTTCGACTCGAACCAGTCGAGCCAATACCTCTCAGCATTCGAGCCGTCCCAGACAAAGCCGAAGTCGCCGGCCACGATCACCGCGTCATCGCGCGTCAGGGTCCGGCCCAGCGGCCAATTTTTGAATGCAAACCGGCTGGACCCGTACTCGGCCCTGCCGTGCACGTCGCCTGTCACATAGACCGTCATCAGTACGCACCCCACGGCAGGAGTTTGTCCCCGAGCCTCACGATCCGGTCATACAGCACCGTGTGCCGTTCGTCCGGGTTGCCGTCTCGGTGGAAGTGACCGTAATACCAGTGTTTATAGTCCAGGCGGTCCTCGAGCTCGTCGAGGAATCCGGTCAGCCGGTCCACATCGGGGCGTTCCCAGCCTGGGTCCGGGTAGAGCGTCGGCGAGAGCATGCGCGTGGCGCAGGTATGGGTGATGACGCAGTCGACCTTCCAGCCGACCTCGTCGAGCTTTGCCCGCGCGGCATCGAATTCGCGCTCATCCGGGAGCTCCTGAGGCCACCAGCTGGAATACGGCACGCGGTATTCCCTGTCCACGCTCGTGGCACCGCCCATGGTGAAGATTGTCGAACCGTCGAGCTCGAAGACCTCGCCGCGCGTCAGGCGCCGAATGGGCGAGGTGTCCGACAGGCGCTGCGTCAGCCCGCCGTGCCACGGCTCCATGGGGCGCTCCTCCCAGTGATCGAAGCGCTCGTGGTTGCCGTCGACGAACAGTACCGTGTAGGGGCGCGATTCCAGCCAAGCGATGTCGGCGCATTCCTCGGCAGAAAAGCCCCACGGAAAGCCAAAGTCACCGGCAACGATGAGATAGTCGTCGCTGGTAAGACTGTCGCCAAGCTCCCAGTCGCGGAGCTTTTGCATGTCGAGCCCACCGTGGATGTCGCCCGTCACATAGACCGTCATCGGATCGCCTCTTCCCTCTTGTACGCCGCCAGCTCGCGCTCGACCTGCCTGTCGCCGGTCTCGTTGACCCACCAGGGCCATTTCACCCGGCCGCACGGCTCGTCGACTCCGGCGAACCATTCCCTCAGCTCGTCGAGGCTCACCGGGGAGTGCCCGTTGGCATCGCAACCGACGTCGTAGCGCAGAAGGCCCTGCTTGCGGTTGAACTCGTTGTACGCGCCGCCGCTGCTGTGGATGTGCCCGTGGAGGTGCCACGATCCATGGCTCATGCCCTGCCAGTCGGCAATGGGGTAATGGCACAGGACGATCTTCTGCCCGTCGATCTTGAGCACGCAGATCGGCGGCTCCACGGTGAACGCGCCCGCGACCGCCGGCTGGGTCCAGTCCTTGTCGTGGTTTCCCGGGACGAGGTGGATGCGCCTGCAGGCGATCCGCTTGCGCAGCCCATAGGCGTCCTGGGCGGTCATCTTGAATGAGAAATCCCCCAGGATGTAGAGCTCGTCGTCCACGGCAACCCTGCCGTTGATGTTGTCGACGATGGCGTCGTTCATCTGCCAAATCGTCTCCCACGGGCGGTCGGTGAACTTCAGCACGTTCTCATGCCCGAAGTGGGTGTCGCTGGTAAACCAGATCATATTTATGTCTCCTTCTGTCGCTAAAAAACGTTCTCCTTCGAGGTCAGGAGACGTTTTATGAGCGACATGAGGTGCATATCCCTCATGTTTCAAGCTCCAATCTGCCGGATTTGCCCAACTAAAAGTTTACGCCCACGCGCGAACAGGATTCGATTTTTGAAATATGGACGAATTCCTCGTCAGGAGGGTAAAATGGTGCCGACGGCAGCCCAAGTTGTAGAGAGCTGGGCAGAGCCGTTGCTTAATGAAGTTGGGTCATCGTCTTAGCGACGGTGGCCTTTCTTTTTGGGCTTCGAACCTTGCTTGAGTGCCTTGGAAAGGCCGACAAGGGCCGTGAGGAGCGAGACCATAGCGGTCAGGAGCTTCACGAGCTCGGTGAAATCGGTCATGGGCATCACCTCCCATCAAATGGAGGGCTCTGCCCGGCACGAGTGCTGCCGACAGCAAGGACGATTCTATCAGAGCGGCTGACTCCCGCCGATCAATTCATACTCCTCACCCTCGCCGAATTGCGAGCATGAAAGAATCGGCACTGGATGGCAGCGCGCTAGGGCACCGACGATAGGCTTTCCAAAACTAGCGAGGCGTGTCTCCGCGCGAGTAGTCAGCGCGGTCGACGACGCGGTCGTCCAGCTGCCTCGACACAGCGCCGCCGCCGTGCGCCTGGCCCGCGGCGCGAACGCGGTCGTCACCGGCATCGGGAACGGCGCCGGCGTAGCGGTTGCGAATCTCCCTTGCGTAACCGCGACGCGCAAGAAGCTCATCGCGAACCGCCGGATCTTCGAGCAGATCGTCATCACACTTCGGTGCGATGAACTTCGGGAACGAGTTGTAGGCGACGCCCTTGCTCGCCTTCGCCTGCTCGACCCACGCCGAATACGCCTTCTTAAGCCGTTGGATGTAAATCTCACAGCGCTTCTCGTATGGAAGGGCTCGCTCTGCTTCCAGCACGTTATTTTTGAAGGCCGCCTCGAGCTGCTTGATCGCGAACCGCCCGTCAAGATGGGTCAGGTTGAAAGTGCACTTCGGGTTGCCGGCCTCCTTGATATCGAGATCCGTCGCATAGACTCGGTTGTTCTTGATGAAAATGTCTACGCCCCATGAGGCAAGTAATTTTTTGAACTGCTCCATATTCTTCGGGTGGTAGTCGTTGATTGCAATATGGATCAGCTCGCGCAGATTGTTTTTATAACTGTACTCTCCCCGATCGACAATCACCTTTTCAATATCGCGCGGCTGTCGATCTCGAATCTTCGAATTCTTCTTTCCCTTTTCGAGCTGGGCGAGATTCCAGTCCTTATCGAGTTCGCGGACCCATGAGGCGCGTTCGTACTTTCCCTTGCGACCGCCGATGTCGCAACGCTTGCCGGTATCAAGGTTTGTCCGGTTGATTGCCATATGGACCGCGAACCGTTTTCCCGCCTTATCGCTTTCCTCATGCAACGCGAGAATCACTTGTTGATGCGGATAGTGCCTCGCAAGCCATTGCTCCGCGTAGGCCAAACATGCATCGGGGGTCATCTTGCCCCCGTTGCATGAGCATTCTTCCGGAAGGAACGCGAGAATCTGGTGTAGCAGGATTACGTTTTTGGCTCCGGCTCTCGACGGCTTGTCGTGGTGGAAAACCTTTCTGGTTCTATCCATTTTCGAAAACCAGCGATCGCTGTATTCGATGTTCCAGCCACCACGCGCAAGCGCATCTTTTCCGTTGATGTATTTACGGACGTTCTTCGCATACAGTTCACTCGAAACGCTCTTCTGCTTAATGACGGTCATTTTGGTCACCGCCGAGGAAATATCGCTTCTCGAGCTCGTCGATGAAACGGTCCAGCTTACGCCCAACTTGGTAAACCTTTTCGAGTGTGCGGAAAACAGCTTTCTCGTTGTACGCGGGAAGCCCCTGGGCGTTCACAAAATACATCAGCTGATTGAGATTCGTTCCTTCCTTCAAGAGCTCGCGATAGATCTTGTCGATCGACGCCCGATCGACATCAATTATCTCGACATTCCCTTTGAGCAGTACGCGACGTGCATACGCACTGACAGTCATATCGAGGGAATCAGCATTGCTTTCAATTATCTTTTTTTCTTCCGGCGAGACCCGGACGTGAATGTCATCGGTTCGGAATTTCTGGTCAGCGATTTCCGAAAAACCAAAATCGATATCGAGATCGTCGGCATTGCACAAAACGAAGCGGATGAGTTCCGCCTCGCTCATCTCATGTCGCTTTGCGATTGCAGTGATGGCTTTCTTCTCGTCATTTGAAAGAGACGCCTTGACGGTGTGTGGGCGGAGCCTGCTCATGATTCCTCCTCGGAAAACGAATCAGCGATCGGAGAGGCCTCCGATCAAAACCTGCTATGCGATTCGCTTTCCTTTTGATGAGGAACGGCTGGCGTCGTTCCAAAAATGAAGAATCGACTTCGCGATTCTTTATCGCGAAGTTTCAACTTCACAACAACCTTATCGCCGTAGCAGGCGATAAGCAAGGTCTGTGGCGTGGTGTTTTTGGGGTCCGAATGGGCCCACAAAAATGCCACCCACAGTCATCTTGCAATCGCCTGCTACGGCGATTGGGCGGAGCGCAGCGTAGACACGAAATGAGAGGCCTCGTTTCGAGCGAAAGGCTTCGCGGTGTCGTAGTGTCAGCGAAGACCGTGAGCGGAAGCGAATTTTTAACGCGAAGGATGCTGAGTGTTAGAGATTCGCTGTAGCGAGAGCGGAGCGGTAATGCGAATGCGAGGGATGCAGAGTGTTTGCATTACCGCGCAGCGGACTCCGGGCGAGGGCTGGAACAAGTTGATGGAAGACCTTACCGATTTGCGGAAGGTTTTGCCCGAAGCATCCGGCACCGCCGGATTCTTTTGGAACGGCCTCTCGTTTGATTGCTTTCCTATCGTTTGCTCCCAGATTGGGCGTCTAAAAAAGGCGGCCGAACCGGCCGCCCACAAATAAATAAACATTTACCGAATGTAAGAGGAGAGGAACGATGTACATTACTCCCAGTGACCGGCGACGTCGACAACCCAATGCTGTCCCGTAGCCTGCTGTTCATAATGTCCTTGGTCCTCAGAGGTGGTATACGAATCATTGATTGCAGAACCGCCGTTAGGATGCTGCGCATCGCCAAAAGTAGCGTGAGCGTGAGCGTCCATTTCGGCTGCAGATCCAAATGCTGCGTGGCATGCACTGCAGATCCAACGTTCATGGCGCGTATAAACCACATTCGGCACCCAGACCTGGCTGTAATCTGTCTCCCAGTGGCCCTGCTCGGCAACCCACTTCTTCTGGCTGCCGCCGTTGGAAGAGGAATTGTTGCTGCCGGAACTCTGCGAATTGCCGGAATTCTGCTTGGACTGGGAGGAATCGCCCTTGTTGTCCGACTTCGAGGAATCGGAAGACTTGTTATCCTCCTTCTTGGAGTCATCGGACTTCTGGTCCTTGCCGTCGGATTCTCTCTTCTCCTCGGTCTTGGATCCAGAGGTTTGCGTCGCCTTTTCTTCGCTTGGCTTCTTTTTGTCTTTATTCTTTACCGCTGTGGCGGCCCTTTCCGTAGGGCCGCTTCCTTGCTTTGCAACGCTGGCACATCCAAGTTGAGGTGCCGAAAGGCACACCAGAAGCGCAACGATAATAGCCTTTTTTCTCACACCGATCTCCCCGTCCATGAAACCGGGCGTTGGACACTAGCCGATATCCAACGCCCGACTCGCTTTTACATCTGCTCGCGGCGCTTCTTTTGATCGAGGAAGATGCCGGCTGCCACGAGGACGGTACCGCCGATGACGAACGTCTCGCCGATGAGTCCCGCGCGGTCACCGGTCTGGGCGAGGCTGCCGGGCTGGGCGGTATCCTTGCCGGCGAGGTGCTTCGGGGTGTATGCCGCCTGCTGCTTTGCGGCCTGCTGCTTTGCGACCTCCTCTGCCTCCTGTCGTGCGATCTCATCGGAAAGCTCCTGCTCCGCCGCGATGCGGTCGGACTTCGCCTGCTCGTAGGCGGCGAGCGCCGTATCATAGCCGGGCTTGAGCCCGTCCACCACAGCCTGCTTTTCGTCCAGGATGACTTTGGCGGGCGCGACCTTGGCACGTGCCTCGACTGCTGCGGCGAAAAGCGCGTTGAGGGAGTCATCCGCGTTCACATCATGGCCAGAAGCGATCGCCGCGCCGGCATCGATGGAGTCCAGCTTCGCCAGCTTGGCGTCTGCCTGCGCCTTTGCCTGTTCGGCAGCGGAGGCCAGGGACTCGGCGGCGCCGGCGGCTGCCTTCGCGGCATCGAGCGCGGCCTTGGTGTCATTGACGGCCCTTACTGCATCCTGCTCGCGCTGCTGTGCCTCTGCGAGCTTCGCGGCAAGACCGGTGAGGATGTCGAGGTTCGACTGTGCGTCCTCGAGATCGGTCTGGGAGCCGGTAAGCTTGTCGGCGGCAACGCCGGCGTCGGCCTTTGCGGCATCGACGGCACGCTGGGCATCCGCGAGGGCGCGTGCGGTGTCGTCCGCCTTTTGCCTGGCGGTGGCGAGGACGGTCGCCTTCTCGGCCTGGTCGGCTACCGCCGCGTCGTGGGCGCTCTTTGCGGTATCGACCGCCTTCTTGGCGTCGGCGACGTCCTGGAAGAACTTCGCGAGGTCGGCGTTCGCATCCATGACGTCTTGCTGCTTGGCCTCGGTGTCCGCCTTGGCGGAGTCCAGCTTGGACTGTGCAGTCGTTACGGCTGCGTTGGCGGCATCAAAGGCGACCTGCTTCTGCTGGACGGTCGACTTTGCCGTAACGACTGCCGCGTTGGCGGCATCGAGGTTCGATTTCGCCGCATCCAACCCAGCTCGGGCATCCGTGACGCCCTGCTGCTTGGCGGCGAGATCGGCCTTTGCGGCATCGACGGCACGCTGGGCATCGGTGACGTCCTGCTTCGCGGCATCGACACCTGCCTGTGCGGAATCCACCGCGACCTGCTTCTGCTGGACGGTTGTGGCGGCGCCGGCGGCTGCCTGCTGCTTGGCGGCGAGATCGGCCTTGGCTGCGTCGAGCGCGCTCTTGGCGTTCTTGAGGCCGTTGATATAGGAGGTCAGCTTCTGCTCGTACTCGTCGACGGACATGGGGTTCATGTTCCAACCGGAGCCTGCCCAGCCCAGGTTTGCGGTATCGAAGCTGTCGGTCTGCCAGCCGTTCATGGTTCCCTTGCTGCAGACCGCCATGCCCATATAGCCGATTGCAGGGCTGATGACATGCAGGTAGTGACCGACGGTTGCGGGATATCCTGCAACCTTAAAATGCTGGTTGACATAGGATTCAATCCCGCTATGCGACTTGTAGAAATCTACGGCATCCTTACCGATTAGCCCGGTGACGCCATAGAGCTCCTGAACCGCCTGATCGAAGAAAGCCTTTTCTTGGTCCACCCACTGCGGTTTCGGATCGGTTCCATAGTTCCACGCGAGGTTTTCGCTCGTATCAAACTGCATGGAATGCCCAAACTTGACATCGGAATAGTTCGCGTTGGCAATCGCCGCCGCAATGAGCTTGTACGTGACCTGGAGCTCAGGGAGACCGACGGACTTGCGATACTCGTTGATGGACTTCATGTACGGGATTGCCGCGAGCATGTTGTCGAGACTGGTCGCGTCGAGGCTGTTCCCCACTTCGGTGTAGTCCTTGTATGTGCAGTTCTGGATGATCTCGATGGCTGAATCGGCACCCATGGCACGGAAGAAGCCGATGGCTCCCTGCTTGAGCTGCGCGCCGGCAGAATCGAGTTTCGCCTGGGCCTCGTCGACCTTCTGCTGCGCGGCGGTCACGGCGGCGTCTGCGGTATCCTTTGCGGCCTTGGCGTTCGCGAACTCTACGTCGGCGGCTGCCTTGGCGGACTCGGCGTCCTTGACAGCCTGCTTCGCGGCATCCAGCTTGGCGACGGCGTCGGCATTCGCCTGCTTGGCCGCATCGAGGCCGGCGTTCGCGGCATCGAGTGCGGACTGGGCGGCGTTCACGCCGGACGTGGCATCGAGGGCAGTCTGCTGCTTCGCGGAGAGAGCCACCTGGGCATCATTCAGGTCGGCTTGTGCCGTTGCCGCAGCGGACTGTGCCTGCTCGAGCTCGGACTCGCACTGGGACTGTGCCGCTCGTGCGGTAGCGAGGGCTGCCTCTGCGTCCGCGACCTTCTGTTTTGCCGCATCGTACTCCGGGCCGCTGGCGCCTGCCTCCGCTGCGGCGAGGTCTGCTTTCGCCTTCTCGTAGGCGGCGCTGGCGGCTGCGGCCTTCGCATCCGTCGCGTCCTTGTTCTGCTGGGCTGCGGCGAGGACGGCATCGGCGGAATCCTTTGCAGACTGGGCCGCAACCAGCTTGGACTGGGCATCGGCAAGCGTAGCGTTGGCGTTGTCCAGTTCGGCCTGTGCCCTGCTCACGGCAGCCTGGGCGTCGCGCACGGCCTGCTCGGCGGCACTGATTGCCTCCGGGGTAGCGCCTACGGCATCGGCCTTGGCTTTATCGAGGGCGTCCTTGGCATCCTGGGCCGCCTTGAGGGCGGACTGGTACGCTTCGTCCTTCTCGGATGCATCGGCCTTGGCGTCTGCGAGACCCGCCTTCGCCTGCTCGAGGTCCTTGCCGGCGGCATCGGCGGCGTCCTTGCCCTCCGCGACCTGACGGGCGTACTCGTCCATCGCCGCACGGTCGGCTGCCGTGCCGGCGCTGACTGCCGAATCGTAGGATGCCTTGGCTTGGTCGCGGGCGGAAGCCGCCTCGTTGTAGGGACCGGCGGCCTCATCGTAGGATGCCTTGGCGGCGTCCTCCTTCGCCTTCGCCTCGTCGACCGCCTTCTGCAGGTCCGCGATGGCCTGTGCGGCGGATTTCGCGCCGGCACCGGATGCCGCGCCGGCGTGGGCGGCGATCGGCGACATCACGGCGGGGTGCTGCGTGCCCCCGTCACCGGTCTGGGCGAATGCCGTGAACGGTGAGATGAGGCTCGATCCGGTCATGGCGGCCATGGTCGCCGCGGTGACGGTCAGACGCGCGATCCCCTTCGGGGCGTGAATCTTTTTGTTTGGCAGTGTGGCGAAGTGATCGCCGCCGGCAGCGAAATGCTTTCCCTGAGTCATTGCTATTCCTTTCCTTTTCCGTGCCCTATCCGACTGGGCATCAGAGTGCTTTCCAATAGAGATAATTATGCGCCTTAACAGGGATTGTTGTATATAGTCCGTTGGCTTTTATACAACAATCCATGACTCTTTTTGTCATGGATATCTCGCCGCTACAACGATCCTTTGGTCTACGCTGCAAAGAATTAAGATCAAAGTCTGGTTACTCTCAAGTACAATTTGCGAATCGCATCGGCATGGACAGGTCTTACTACGCCTCGATAGAGGTCGGACGAAGAAATGTCAGTCTTTCTAACCTCTGTAAAATTGCTAACGGATTCGACATGACAATCGCTGCACTCATGACTGGTGTGACTGAGAAAACGGATTAGTCCATCAATCAATCAGCGAACGCAGTGAGCGAATCAATCGACGGCACAGCCGGCGGCAAGGTCACGGCACGTGACCGCGCAGCGAGCTTCGCGAGCGAAGGGGGACAGCATCGCTGTCCCTATTCTTTATCGGCGGCGTAGCCGGCGGCAAGGACACGGTACGTGGCCGCGCAGCGAGCTTCGCGAGCGAAGAGGACGGCATCGCCGTCCCTATATCTTTATAGTATATTTCTCTATTAATTGGTTTCACCAAAATGGGTATTGCGCAAGCTTCTGAACAGGCGTTTTTATCAAAAACTCAAAGCAGCCGAATCATCAAAATGGTGAAATTTTTTACCCAAATTGAGGAAGCGCTTCACCAAAATGGAACCGACTAACGGCTGTTGAAAACTTTTTATCCCCAAAATGGTGATTTCCTGTTTTCAGTGGAAAACTCGGTAAGTTAAATTATTTACTTACCAGATTTACAAACAAAAGCAGTTCTTAACCCTAAAACCAGAACAGGTCAGAAGCAAAATTAACTCCTGACCTGCGATTTTTCTGGTGCCCCCGGGCGGATTCGAACCGTCGACACCCGCTTTAGGAGAGCGGTGCTCTATCCCCTGAGCTACGGAGGCATGCTGTACTAGTGTAGCAGATTTACGCCGCTGCAATGCAACGTATAGCCACTCTTCGAAGTTGCGGTGAAACAGCCCTCCGGAAAGTGCGCCCCACTATCCAGGCAAATTCTGGGTCAGACTTTCCCCATGAGACCTAGCCGGGAAACTGTGTCCCAGAATTTCGGCTCGAAACGGGACACGGTTTCCCAAACGGGCCCGTTCCGGAAACTACATCCCGCAATCGGCACTCGAACCGGGATGCGCTTTCCCGATCGAGCCTCATGGGAAACCGCGTCCCACTTTAGGGGGGCGCTCTTTAATGACTAGTTACCTTTGTGGAAAAGGTTTTTGATAACGGAGGGAATGCTCTTGGCACCCTTGGCCGTCACATCGATAAAGTCGGGCGAACGCACGAGCCTGTCCTCGTCAATATACTTACGCACCGCGCGAAGCGTTTCCTTGTCATCGCGCGTCGAAAACGTAAAGTGGCCGTTGTCCTTGGTGAAGATGGCAAAACGCGTGATCTTCTTGGTGCCGCGCAAAACCTCGGCGGCGATATAGTCGACCTCGTCCCACGGGATTTGAATATAATCCTCGGGATTGCGCTCGTTATAGTACTCAAACGCCTTATTGCCCACCATGACGTTACCGTGGCTGGTAAGCCCCATCAGGCAGGTTGCCGGCGTTGCCAGATCGACCGTGCTGTTCTGAGATTGCGCCATACGCGCCTCGCCCTCCAATAAAAACAATCGGACCGCATCCAGTGTACCCACCGGGTGCGGTCCGTTTCAATGGCTCAAAAGCCCTTGTCTAGCAAATCTCGGTCTTAAACCGAAGCGTGCTTACATGAAGCCGCAGACGCGACCGATGATACCCACGGCAAAGAGGGCCAGGATGATGACGATCGGGCTGACCTTCTTCTTGAGGAGCTTGCAGACCAGAAGGGTCAGGCACACGGCGGCAAGGCCGGGGATGAGCTGATCGAGGTTGGCCTGAAGCGTGGTGACCTTCACCGGGTCGAGTGCGGTGGCACCGACAGAGCTGTACATCGTCAATGCCTGCTTGACGCCCTCGGCGCCGGCGGGCAGATTAGCCCAGTCGATATAGGCGCCAGCGGACTGCGTGACCTTGGAGACGATCGGGGTAAAGGAGATGGAAACCCAACGCTCGACAAGGGCGCCGATGATGAACATACCAAGGATGGAGGCACCCTCGGTGACCTTGCCCATCAGACCGCCGGAGAGGTCCTTGGCGATGGAGGAGCCGACCTTGTAGCCAAACTCCTGCGTGTACCACAGGAAGGCGTAGCGGATAATGTTCCACGCGAAGAAGAACAGCAGCGGACCGGCGATGCTGCCGGACAGGGCCAGGGAAGCGCCCAGTGCGCCCAGAATCGGGCGAAGGGTGAACCAGAAGGCGGGGTCGCCGACGCCGGCGAGCGGGCCCATCATACCGACCTTGACGCCCTGAATGGCGACGTCGTCAATCGGAGCGCCGTTGGCGCGCTCCTCCTCGAGGGCGAGGGTAACGCCAATGACGGGGGCGGAAACATAGGGGTGGGTGTTATAGAACTCCAGGTGGCGCTTAAGAGCGGCAATCTGGTCATCCTTGCTGGTGTAGAGCTTCTTGATCGCAGGGATCATTGCGAAGCACCAGCCGCCGTTCTGCATACGCTCGTAGTTCCACGAGCCCTGAAGGAACTGATGACGGAAGCAAACCTTCTTACGGTCAGCCTTGGTGAGCTGAATCTTGTTCTCTGCCATATGTATCACTCCCCTCCTACTCGTAATCGTTCAGAATGTCGCCGAGCGGGTCACCGGAGCCACCGCCCATGCCGCCACCCTGCTTGGCCAGATCCTTAAGACCAAGGTAGATGAGGGCAAGGGAGATGCCGATGAGGCCAAGGGCGATCAGCGTGAGCTGAGGGATGGCAGCAAGGACAAAGCCGAGGATGAAGAACGGCCAGGTCTCCTTGGTGGCCATCATGTTGATGACCATGGCGTAACCGACGGAAGCGACCATGCCGCCGCCGACAGCCATGCCGCCGGACAGCCAATCGGGCATAGCGTTAAGCGCGTTGGTAACGGCCTCGGCCGGGATGATGCACAGAAGTACTGCCGGGATGGCGATACGAACACCCTGCATGAGGATACCGGCGTACTGCCAACGCTCGATGCCGGCGAAGTCGCCCTTCTCGGCGCAGGCGTCCATGCCGTGAACCATAGCAGTAGCCAGGGTACGGCAGATCATGGTCAGGAACAGACCAGCGACCGACAGCGGGACGGCGACGGCGATGGCGGCGGTAACGGCCTTGGCCGAATCGGTGGCGCCACCGTTGAGGGCGAGCACCATGATGATCGAAGAAGCGACCGAGGCCAGAGCGGCGTCAGGCGCGACGGCGGCGCCGACGTTAGCCCAGCCAAGGGCCATCATCTGGAGCGAACCGCCCAGGAGGATGCCCTCCTGAAGGTGACCGGTTACGAGACCGATAAGCGTGCATGCCACGAGCGGCTGATGGAACTGGAACTCATCCAGAATGCCTTCCATACCGGCAAGCAACGCGACAATCGCAACAAGCAGAATAGTGATTGCAGACATGTATCGGACCCTCCTTTACTATGCTTGAGCGGCCAGTTCGGCCTTTGCTTTCTTCAACATGGCATCGAGATCCTCGGAGGAATCCGAAGGAACCTTGCGGACCTCGAACTTGACGCCCTTGGCCTTGAGGGCCTCGATGGTCTTGACGTCGTCATCGCCCATAGCGACAGCGTTAGTGACGACGACCTTGCCCTTGGAGTGGGCCATGGAACCGATGTTGGCTTCCTTGATGTCGACGCCGGCCTCGATGGCCCTGAGCAGATCCTGCGGGTTCTCGAACAGCAGCATGGCCTTGGTGTCGCCAAAGCGCGTGTCCTTGACGACCTCGGCCATCTTCTTGATGGGCACGACGTTGGCGTGGACTCCCGGAGGGGCAGCCTGCTCGATCATGGTCTTGCGGAGCTCGTCGTGAGCAACGCCGTCGGAGACCACGATGATGCGGTTGGGGTTGATCTGCTTGGTCCACGTGGTGGCCACCTGACCATGCAGCAGACGCGTGTCGATACGGACGTGGGCGATCTTGATGTGCCCGTCGCCGATCACCGTTCCCGGAGGAATGGCACCCGCAGGAGCAGCGGCGGCCGCAGCCGGCTTCTTCTCCTCGGGCTCCAGAGACTCGGGCTTGACGCGCACGCCGGCCTTAGCCTCAGTCACGAGATGTTTTGCGATCGCATGTGCAGTGTTCTTTGCGTCAAAGCGCTGCGAATATGCCTCGATGAGCATAGGCAGGTTGACACCGGTGACGATAGCCCAGGAATCATGGCCCTCGATGAGACCGCTGATCTGGTTGAAGGGCGTGCCGCCCCACAGATCAACGAGGAAGAGCACCTGCTCCTGGTCCTCGAAGGAAGCGATTGCCTCCTCGACCTTGGCGCGGAAGTCGTCGGGGCCCATGCTCGGCTCGAGCGAGACCACGGCTACAGACGGCTGATCGCCAAAGACCATCGAGCCCGTCTGCTTGATTCCAGCCGCCAAGTCACCATGGCTAGCAAGAACAATACTTACCATCACATAACCTCCTTTTTGTCTACGTAATTCCTACACGACAGTTATGGAGTATAGCTGCAAATACAGCAGAATTGTTTGAAAAACTGCAAAAGGTAGCATTATTTGTTTAAACGTCTTGTTTTGTTACAAGCTGATTACATTCCAGTATTTTGGCTGATTTGCTGCTGAGGATTGATAGCTGATCTATGTACATGACCGAATTGAGCACGCTGTTCATTATTGCTGGTTTTAAACAGACACAAATGTGCTCGGGTTGAGGCTATTTCGTTTAAACAGATGGTGCTTGACTAATGGTAAGAAATATGCTCTAGCAAAGTAATCGTTGGGGACGTTCTTTAATGACTAGTCGTTTAAGAACGTCCCCAACGACTAAGTTAGGCGATATGGAGGGGGTTGGCGGCGTCGACGGCGTCGGGGGCATCGGAGAGGCCGTCGGGGGCAGCGTCTGTCGGGTCCTCGTCGGGGGTCTCGATCTGCTTGATCATGACCTCCTGGCCCTGCAGCAGATAGGTCTCGCCGCTACCGCAATGGGGGCAGGTCTTGCCGTGCTCGACCGTCGCGTAGTCGCAGCCGCACGCCTCGCAATGCGTCACGGCCTCGACAGGCTCCACAATAAGCTCCGCGCCCTGCGTGATAGGCTTTTTATCTGCCGCCCAGCGCCAAGCGTCAAGCAGCAGATCGGGAACGACGCCCGAGACCTCGCCCAGCAGCAACGTCACACTCGAAACGCGACGCACGCCATTGGCGCGCGCCACATTCTCAACATCGCGAATGATGTGATACACAATCCCTAATTCATGCAAGTCGAAACCCTTTCTGCAGAGGTTGATTCGATGCAAACTCAAAGCAAGGGGACGGCGAAATCTAGTCTGCGCCGTCCCCTTACCCGCCATGGTTACCTATTTACGACCGAACTTAATCTTGATGGCGCGCTTCAAAGCGTACTTGCCGAGGCTCGGGAGCTTTTGCTCGTATTTGACCATCGTGGAGCACTCGGGGCGGTCGCGATCCAGATGGATGGCATCGAACGCGCACTTGGTGGTGCACAGGCCACAGCCGATGCACTTGTTGGGGTCGACGATCGAGGCGCCGCAGCCCAGGCAACGGGCGGTCTCGGCGCGCACCTGTTCCTCGGTAAAGGTCTCAACATACTCGCTAAACGGCGCAGCCTTCTCGCGCTCGCGGTCCACGTGGGCAACCTCGCGGCTCGCGTTGTCGTAGCTCTCGATCACGACATCGTCGCGGTCGAGCGCGGTGTAGCGGCGCTGGTTGCGGCCGATGGTGAGCGTGGATCCCGGCTGCACAAAGCGATGGATGGACACGGCGGCCTCGTGACCGGCGGCGATGGCATAGATGGCAAAGCTCGGACCGGTATAGACGTCGCCGCCCACAAAGATGTCGGGCTCGGCGGTCTGATAGGTCTGGGGATCGGCAAGGGCGCCCTGGCCGCGGCCGAGCTCTACCTTGGAGCCTGCCAGCAGGTCGCCCCACACAATGGACTGGCCAATCGACATGACCACGCGGTCGGCATCGACGCGGCGCAGGTCGTTCTCGTCGTACTCGGGTGCAAAACGGCCCTCGTCATCATAGACACGCGTGCAGCGCTTGAAAGTGATGCCGCACACACGGCCGGCCTCGTCCAGATGGATCTCCTTAGGGCCCCAACCGCAGCTGATGTGCGCGCCGTCCTCAATGGCCTCGCGACGCTCCTCCTCGCTGGCGGGCATCTGGGCCTCGCTCTCCAGGCAGAACATCTCAACATGCTCGGAGCCCAGACGGCAGGCGTTGCGGGCAACGTCGATGGCCACGTTACCGCCGCCCACCACGATGGTGCGGCCGGGCAGCGCGTCAATCTTGCCGCTGTTGACCTCGCGCAAAAAGTCGACGGCCACGGTCACACCCTCGGCGTCCTCGCCCGGAATGCCGGCAAGGCGGCCGCCCTGGCAGCCAATGGCAACGTAGAAGGCCTTAAAGCCCTGCGCGCGCAGCTCGTCGAGCGTCACATCGCGACCGACTTCCACGCCATAGCGGAACTCGGCACCCATCAGGCGAATGATCTCGACCTCGGCCTCGATAACATCCTTCTGCAGCTTAAAGCTGGGAATGCCGTAGGTGAGCATGCCACCCGGGCGCTCGTTTTTCTCGAACACGACGGGCTTGTAGCCCTTCTCGGCAAGATAAAAAGCGCAGGACAGACCGGCCGGGCCGGCACCGATGATGGCAATCTTCTGGTCGAAGCCGCCAGCGCGCGTCGGCGTCACCACGGGCGGGACGTAGCGGGTCGCAGCGTCCAGATCGCGCTGGGCGATAAACTTCTTGACCTCGTCGATGGCCACGGCCTCGTCCACGCGACCACGGGTACAGGCATCCTCGCAGCGGCGGTTGCACACACGGCCGCAGATAGCGGGCAGCGGGTTCTCGCGCTTAATGAGCGCCAGAGCCTCGTCGTAGCGGCCCTGCGCCGCAAGCTTTAAGTAGCCCTGAACGGCAACGTGAGCGGGGCAAGCCGTCTTGCAGGGCGCGGTGCCAGACTCGTGCGTCTCGATGCGGTTGTCGTTGCGGTAGTTGGGCGACCACTTGGTGTGATCCCACTTGGTGGCATCGGGCAGCTCCTGGCGCGGATACTCGGGCACGCGGCCGCCGGCCTTTTTGCTGCAGAGCTTCTGGCCCAGTTTGGCGGCGCCGGCCGGACACACCTCAACGCAGCGACCGCAGGCCACGCACTTGTCCTTCTCGACCTTGGCGACATAGGCTGAGCGCGACAGGTTGGGCGTGTTGAACAGCTGCGAAGTGCGCAGGGCGTAGCACACGTTGACGTTGCAGTTGCAGATGGCGAAGATTTTGTTCTCACCGTCGATGTTGGTGATCTGGTGCACAAAGCCGTTGTCCTCGGCCTGGCGCAGGATGTCGTAGACCTCCTCGCGCGTCACATAATGGCCGCGATCGGTCTCGACCACGTAGTCGGCCATATCGCCCACGGCGATGCACCAATCGGCCGGGTCGTCGGCGCAGCCCTCTCCCATCACGCGACGGCTCGCGCGGCAGCTGCAGGTGCTAGCGGCATATTTGCCATCGTATTTGTCGAGCCAATGCTCGATATGCTCGATCGGCACCGAGGTGCTCGCGGCATCGATGGCCTTCTCGACCGGAATGACATGCATGCCGATGCCGGCACCGCCGGGCGGCACCATCGGCGTGGCCTTGGACAGCGGTCCCTTGGACGCCTGCTCAAAGAACTTGGCATAGACCGGATGCTCCTCGAGCTGACCCATGCGCATGTTGAGGAACTCGGCAGAACCCGGCACCAGCATGGGCAGCACCCACTGCTTGGCGCGCTCGGGGTTTTCCCAGTTGTACTCGAGCAGACCCGTGTAGCTCATGTCGTCGAGCATCTTCTCGATATCGGCTTCGGGCATGCCGGTGAGCTTGACCATCTCGGGCAGCGTATAGGGACGGCGCATCTTCATCTTGCAGAGCACTTCGGCCTGCTCGTCGGTTGCGGCCTCGGCAAACGACCAGTACTCGTAGCCCAGCAGCTCGTCGCGGTGCAACAGGCGGTTGGTGCAGTGCTCACACAGTTTGACGATGGCCTCGCGCGGATGCTCCGGTATCGGCGGCACGAACTCCGCGCCGATATCGGGCTCGGTATAGCTAATCCCCGGTCCGTTGAGAATCATGGTTATCCCTTCTCTTGCCGCAGCCCGGCGAGACCGCAGCGCCCCTCTTTTTTTTGCAGGCCGGGCATGCCCCCATGCCGTTCACCCGCCATTGTTGACATTGTGTCAAAAATAGTATTGACGAACCGTCAACAATATTCAAGACTGTTAGGCGAACGGTCAGGCAAAGGAGGATGAAAGGCGGCAAACGTATGAGCGATAACACGGCAAACATCTCTGTGGCCGATGCCGTCCTCGCGTCCGACAGCGCGGCAAAGCGCTTGACGGGCGACGAGCGCCGTCGCGAGATCCTCGCCGCCGTGCGCGCCGTGAGTTCCGAGCTGGGCGTGTCACATCTATCCGTCTCGGCCGTGACCAAGCGAGCCGGCTGCACGCGCTCGCTGTTCTACCACTACTTCGCCGACATGGACGCCGCCGTCACCGCCGTCATGGACGAGGCGATCGACGGCTTTATCGCCGAGCTCGAGCAGTGGAACGCCGGCCGCACCGTCGGCGATATCGAGGGCGCGCTCGACACCGTCGCCCCGCTCTTTAAGCGTCTGGTCGCCAGCGGCCACGAGCTGCCGAGTACGCTCACCTCGAGCAGCGGCGCGCTCTACGGCGGCTTTCTGCACAACGTGGTCCAGCGCGTGGCGCAGTACATCTGCGACACCACCGTGGTGGATTTTGTCGCCCATCACGAGCTGCGCATCGACCATGTCTACGAGACGTTCTACACCCTCATCATGGGTCTTTTGATGTATATCCGCACACACCCCGATGTGCCCGACGAGACAGTCAAGGAAATCATCGCCTCGACGCTCCATATCGAGGGCTATACCGCCAAGTATCAGGAGCGCAAGCCCCAGAACTGACGACATTTGGCCAAACTGCCCGCGATCGGAAGAGGGGCCGCGGGCTTGTGAAAGGAGAGCAGCATGCTGTTCGATGTCTGGGGTAGCGATACCCTTATCCACTGGGTCGGCTGGGCGATGGTCTTTATCGGCCTGATCGTGCTCAACGAGGTCGGCCGCCGCACCAAGCTGGGCGCGGCAATCATCTTTGGCGTAGCTCCGCTTGCCATGACCATCTACTGCGTCGCTATCGCCATCGGCGTTTCGCAGGGTGCCGAGTGGGCGCTCACCAACCCCACCCATGTGTACCAGAACAGCTGGTTCCACTACGCCAAGGTATACGCGGCGCTGGCCGGTTGCTGGGGCTTCATTGCCATTAAGTACCAGTGGGGCAAGATCGGCAAGGCGCATTGGTTCCGCGCGTGGCCGTTTGTGATCGTTGCCATCAACATCATGATCGCCGTCGTATCCGACTTTGAGAGCGCCTATCACTTCTTTGTCCTGGGCGAGTCCACCTGGGTCACCTCCGAGGGCGCCACGCAGCTGGCTGGCTGGAACAACGTGTTCAACGGCATCGCCGGTATCATCAACATCTTCTGCATGACCGGTTGGTGGAGCGTCTACGCCTCCGAGGATCAGACCGACATGCTGTGGCCCGACATGACCTGGGTCTACATCATCGCCTACGATATCTGGAACTTCTGCTACACCTACAACTGCCTGCCCACCCACTCCTGGTTCTGCGGCTTTGCGCTGCTGCTGGCGCCCACCGTCGCCGCCTTTATCTGGAACAAGGGCGGCTGGATCCAGAACCGCGCCTTTACGCTGGCTATTTGGTGCATGTTTGCCCAGGTATTCCCGTACTTCCAGGAGGAGTCCATCTTTGTGACCCACTCCACGCTCGACCCCGGCGCCGCTACCGCGGTCTCGATCGCTGCACTGATCGCCAACGTCGCCGCAATCATCTACATCGCCTACCGCGCCAAGAAGCTCGGCCGCAATCCCTACAAGCAGGATGTCTTTGAGGGCACCAGCGATTGGGAGAAGGCTACCGCTCGCCGCGCCAAGGTTGATTACGCGCACGCCGAGTAACGTGTTGGCCGCTGTTGGCACTTGGGCATAGGCCCGCTCACCAGGCCTTTCAATCCAATGTCTCACAGAGCCCCCGGAAAGCGATTCGCTCGCTTTCCGGGGGCTTTTTGTCGTTGCGCCTCTATTCATCTATTCAAAAAAACGCGCATATATAAAATCGGATTTCAAATCATGCGGCGGCTCTATGGAGCCCCGTTTTTGGGTACAGTGTTGTCCCGATATCGAGCTTGGGGGATATATGAAAGATGAGACGATGGGCCAAGAGGACGCGGCCCAAGATGCAGAAGCGTGTGCCGAGGCCCTGGAGAGCCTAGACCAGATCGCGCTGGCCGAGATTGCGTTTGACGATTCGAGCGTTGATGTGCAGGATGAGCCGGAAATCGAGGCGCAGTCCGATGATCAGGATGCAAAAGACGATGTTGAGCCTGCCGAAGATGAGGCAGATCACGAAGACGCCGAAAGCGAGGCCGACGACCAGCCCGAATCCGACACGAGCGAGGAAACCATCTTGCTCGACAACTTGCCTGCCGACGACTCGCTCACCCGCGAGCTTCCCGGCCTGGGCTCCGCGCCTGCCGTGGACGAGACCATCGCCATGGGCGATATTCCCCTACCGTCCGTTCCTTCGGCACGCGAAGCCGAGGCTCGTCATCGTAAGATGCCGCCCAAGCGCCGCAACCTGATGGTTGCCGGCGTTGTGGCCGTCGCGCTCGTCGCCGGCGGCGCAGGCTATGCTGCCTGGAACGGATATCAGCAAGAGCAGGCTGCCGCTGTCGCCGCCAGTGCGCACACGATGATGTCGGTGCAGATTGGCGTGCATGCCGCGGGCCTCGACTGTTCCACCGGCTCCAAGATTCCCGTACAGGTGAGCGGCCAGGATTCTGACGGCTCCTCTGTGAGTGAGACGCTCTATGTTGACGAGCACGGTCACGGCATTAAGCTGCTGCCTGGCGATTACACGCTCTCCGTTGCCGCCTCCCCCATCGCGTCCGACGGCACCGTCTATACCGTGCCGACCACCAAGGCGCAGGTCACGATCGAGAGCGACGGACAGGACCTAAGCAGCCAGGCCGCCTTTAAGCTCAAGGTGCCTTCGGCCGACACGGTAACCGACGACCAGATCGATGCCGCCGCCAAATATGCCGAGGAGGGAGGCGCGAGCTCCGCCGCCACCGCCAAGGTGCTCCAGCAGGCGGCAACCGCACGGCGCGACGCCGCCGTCAATGCCGTGAGCGCGCAAAAGGCACAGGCGGCCCGTGATGCCGACGCCCGTCACAAGGCAACCGACCTCTACCAGCTCGATATCCCCGTCGAGTGGTACGGCAAGGTCGAGACTTGGCAAAATGGCAGCACGCTATGCATCTATCTTGCCGGCGACAGCGATACGCCGATTGTGACGCTCGTCGCGGTGCGCGAGGGCGAGAGCTTTACGCCCGATGAGGGCGATACGGTTTTGGGTGCGGCCAACCTAGGCAACGGTTATACCGTCTACGCCAGCGGCCCCGTCTATCCGTACGTGGTGCCCCAGACCATCAACGGACGGACGCAGAATCCCTTGTCAACCTACCCCATGGACACGGCCATTGAGCTTGTCGAGCTCACGACCGGCAACCGCTACACCTATAGCCAGATCAAGAACGTACTGGTCGGCAAAGACGGCAAAGCAAACGCCGCGACCAAACTCGAGACCGACTATCTCGCCCAGATTCTCCTGCCGAGCATCAAGGCCCAGGACTAGCGGACCATGACACCTGAGTCCTGGCCTCGCAAATCCATAGACGATTAGGAAAGGAGCCACTTCCATGCGGGCACAGCATGTACCACGCCGTGTTTGCATGGAATATCGGCCTGCTCATCCATGGTAACGATTGCCGACTCGCCAAGATCAAACTGGGCCATCGCGGCATCGAGCGCGGCAATTTCGCGCTCGCGCGTTTTCTCGCTTGTCATATCCACACTTACCTGAATCAGGCCGTAAGCCTGCATGAGCAGTGCATCCCCAGCCACAAAGTCCACCTCATGGCTTTTATTCTTATCTTTGATCAGCAGGCGGCAGACCGAACCGGACCGCACGGCTGGAGCCCTTCTTCTGAGCGCATTGAACACCGCAGTCTCGAGCCTCTGGCCCTGATCAAATGCCGATGCGGGAGAGAATGCTCCGAACATCGCAGGATCGACAGCGTAGACTTTAGATGCGGACCGCGCATTATTTGCAAGTGAGCGCGTGAACTCCGGCACCGAAAACAACAGGTAGGCGTCCTCGTAATACTCAAGTAAGTCGCCGAGCGAATTACGACTGACGGGTATCTGCCTACTTTTGAACTCGTTGTACACCTTGTTCACTGACAGCTCTCGTGCCGAAGATGCCATACACCGCGTCAGGAACAGTGAAGCCAAACGAGGGTTCTTGATGTCGTAGCGCTCAACGACGTCCATGGCGACCGTTCGCGACGCATATTCCTGTAGCAGCTGAATCGCGTCCGCGGGCGTCTGCTCTAGCGTCGCGATGAATCCCCCTCGCTCAAGATATCCGATCAGATGATGTCGAAGCAGTGCTGCATCGCTCGATGAAAAGGGTGCATCCGGCTCAGGAACGCTCCCCGTCTTATATCGGACGTATTCCGAAAAACTCAACGGAAACAGCTCTCGCACAAGAGAGCGGCCCCTGAACTCGCTCTTAAGTTCCGAGGACAGCATCTTAGAAGAAGATCCCGTCACGTAGACGGTCGCTTTCTCCGTATCGACCACACGCCGCAGAAACGCACCCCATTCGGGAATTTCCTGGATTTCATCGAAGAAAATGTAGGCACCCTCGGTTCGAGCAGCAGGATATAGCGCATAGAATGTATCGAGCACGTCCGCTAGCAGCGACGGCTCATACGGACGCAAGCGCTCATCCTCAAAATTGAAATAAAGCATCCGGTCAAGCTCGATACCTTGACCCTGAAGCCGCTGCATCTCCTGATACAGGCGATACGTCTTTCCACAACGACGGGCTCCCACAATCAGATTTACGATGTTGTCGCGCTTGGGTTCCTGCGGGTTTCCCAGATCAAGGTCGCGCTCAAAGACCCGTGGAACTCCTTGTTGCTCAAAGTCCTTTATTTTCTGGGCCACCAAGTCGTTGAATGCCATGATTCTCCAATCTTGCTTATATGCTAATCAAGATTATATCGATTCTTGATTAGCAGGAGAGCAAGATTACGTGTAACTTGATTAGTAGCTAAGCAAGTTTTTCTGTTGCCGAACATCAAAGGCCAGGGCTAGCGGCTCCTATTAGATGCTGGCTCACATAGCAGCCCAAGTAGCTAAAAGAGCCCCGTCCCAAATGAGCTACTTAACGCCAGGGGTCGGCTTCGAAGAGGGGCTCGCGCTCGGGGCGGCGATCGCTGTAGGGATCGTAGCCGTCGTCGTCCTCGTTCTCGGCACGGATGTAGGGATCGCGCGGCTTGGGCGCCGGCTTAGGCGCAGGCTTGGGTGCAGGCTTGGGTGCGGCCGGCGCGGCGTTGGCGACCGGCGCATTCGTCTTGTTCTTGTCTATCATCTGCATATCTCCTTGCCATGCAATCGTGTTCAACATTATCGATTGTCGCACGAAAAAGGGCGGCGGACCCCATTGGATCCGCCGCCCTTGGCGTTCGGCTCAAAAGGCAGATTGTAAGGCATGCGCCAAAAACCTACTGCGCGTCGGGGACCTCGTAGGTAGCAGACGGCGTATTGTCGCACACGACGGTAAAGCCGCCGTCCTTGTCGACATCGACTGTCACCTGATCGCCCTCGCGCACCGTGCCGTCGATGATAGCGGCGGCGATGGCGTCCACGACCTCGCGCTGGACCAGGCGCTTGAGCGGACGGGCACCGAACACGGGGTCCAGGCCACCCACAGCGAGCATCTGCTTGGCCGCCGGGGTGATGGCAAGCGTCATGCGCTCGTTGGCCAGGCGTGCGCGGACGTCGGCGAGCTGGATGTCGACGATCTTTTCAATCTGCGCCATGCCGAGCGGATGGAACACCACGATATCGTCGATACGGTTGAGGAACTCGGGGCGGAAGGTTTGAGCCATGGCCGCGTCAACCTGATGGCGCATCTCCTCCTCGTCCTTGCCGGAAAGCTCGGCGATGGCCTTGGAGCCCACGTTGGACGTCATGATGATGATCGTGTTCTTGAAGGACACCTGGCGACCCTGGCCATCGGTCAGACGGCCGTCGTCGAGCACCTGCAACAGCACGTTAAAGACATCCGGATGGGCCTTCTCCATCTCGTCGAGCAAGATCACGGAGTACGGACGACGGCGCACGGCCTCGGTCAGTTGACCGCCCTCGTCGTAACCCACGTATCCCGGGGGCGCACCGATCAGACGCTGGACGCTGAACTTCTCCATAT
>CALEXE010000140.1:0-16432 GCA_937925265.1 uncultured Collinsella sp.
TGAATCCCGGCGCGATCATCATGCTGCTCTCGGCCTTTATCTATGCCGGCCACATTATCATCGCCAAGCGCTTTGTCGAAGAAGTCGATCCGCTGGCTCTGGGCGTTTGGCAGCTGGGCTTCGGCGGCTTGTTCTCGGGTATCGCCGCATTTACCTTTGGCGGCTTCACGCTTCCCAGCACGCCGAGCGAGATCGTCGTTATCGTTGCGCTCGCACTCATCTGCTCTGCCTACGGCTTTATCACCCAGACGCTCGTGCAGCCCCACGTACCTGCCGAAACCACTGGCTTCGCCTTCTCGCTCGAGCCGGTCTGCTCCGCCGTCTTCTCGTTTTTCCTGGTCGGCGAGGTCCTGAGCCCCATCGCCTTCCTTGGCGCCGCCCTCATCCTCACCGGCGTCATGGTGGCAACCGTCGAGCTCCCGCGTCTTCGTGCACACGGGCACGCTCGCATGGCAGGAGCGCCCGAGCGCGTCTCGTAAACCCCACTCCTTATACAGCCGCGGCATAAAGGCAACCGGTGCGCCTTTATAATAGATGCCAACAGAGCATCAGACGTAAAGGAGCCCCATGGACGCCGCGACCCGCGACCGCAACATAGCAACTTGGTTGGGCGATGCGCCGCAGCCGGTACGCGACACAACGAACCAGCTGCTCGAGCGCATCGCCCTTTTGCGTGCCGAGCAGACCATCTACCCGGCACAAGACGACATCCTCAATGCCCTCGCCTACACGCCGGCCGACCAGGTCAAGGTTGTCATCTTGGGTCAGGACCCCTATCACGGACCCAACCAGGCCATGGGGCTGTCGTTCTCGGTCCCCGCGTCGCAAACCAAGTTACCGCCGAGCCTGCGCAACATCTATAAGGAACTCAACGCCGATCTGGGCTGCCCCATTCCCGCCACGGGAGACCTAACCCCATGGGCACAGCAGGGCGTCTTGCTCCTCAACACTACGCTCACCGTGCGTGAGCATGCCGCGAATTCGCACGCCAAGCTGGGCTGGAGCACACTCACCGACTACGTTATCGAACGCTGCTGCCAGCTGCCCCAGCCGGTCGTCTTTTTGGCATGGGGACGCTTTGCCCAGCAAATGGTTGAGGGCAAGCTCGACGCGATCGGCGCGGGCAAGGCAACCGGCAAGTTCTGCCTGGCCTCTACGCACCCCTCGCCGCTTTCGGCCAACCGTGCCACGGCAGAACTCCCCGCTTTTATGGGGTCGCGCCCCTTCTCGGCAGCCAATCGGCTACTCGAACAGCACGGCTCGACCCCCGTCAACTGGACTTGCCTCGGCTAAAAACCGATACATCAAAAACGCGCCCGACGGCTTTCCATCGGGCGCGTTTCCTATTCGGGCCAAATAAACTGCGTGCGGCCGGCCTCGCCGCCGTCAATGAGCAGGCTCTGCCCGGTCATAAACCGGTTGGTCACGCCCACGAAGTAGATCCACTCGGCGATCTCTTGGGCGGTGGCCCAGCGCTTAAGCGGCGTGAGCTCCATAATCTGGCTCCACAGGTGCTCGTCCTCCATCACGCAACGGTTGAGCGGCGTGATGACGCCACCCGGGTCCACGCTGTTGGCGATGGCCTGCGGCGCCAAGCGGTTTGCAAGGTTCTTGGTGTAGGCGATAACGCCGCCCTTGCTGGCAGCATAGGCGGGAAACTCCGATCCCGTATGCCCGCTCGCCGACCCCACATTGACCACGGATGTAATAGCCGGCGCCGGCTTGGCGGCAAGCCCCTCCCCCACAAAGGCGTAGCGCTCGGTCACGTTGATGGTGCCGCACAGGTTGGCGGCAATATCGTCGGCCGAGTCCTGCGTACCAGCAACATTCACGATCACCTGGGGTTCAAGCTCGCCTGGAAACGAGTCCGGCTCGCGGACATCGACGATCAGATGGCGATAGCACTCGTGCTCGATCGCCGCCGGCTGCAGATCAAAGCCCACGACCTCGTGGCTCTCGTCCAAAAAACGCTGCACGCACGCAGCCCCGATACCGCCCGAGGCACCCGTGATCAAAACCCGCATGCTTGCTCCTTAGGCGGTTGCGTGACGCTCGAGGTACTCGGCGCCCACATTCTCGCGCTCCCAGCCACGCACGACCTTGTAGCCCACGGGGCTCAGGAAGACCTCGCATAGCAGCTCGGCAACAGCGCCGGTCAGCGAGCACATAAGGACCTGCACCCAGGTCCAACCAAAGAACGTGTGGCTCACCACAATGGCAAAGACCAGGTTGTCGATAAACTGGCCAACACCCGTGGACACATAGGAGCGGAAGGCAAAGCTCGCAAAGTTATTCTTTTTGAGCATACGGCCGAGCGACTGGTTGAGCGTGGAGTTGACCACGGCAGAAACGAGCATTGCCAGCGAAGAGCCCAGCACCACGTACCAGGTGCCACCGATGGTGGCGTTAAGGGCAGTGTTGACCTCGATCATGCCGGTGTCGTAGTAGGCGCCCCACATACCGGGCGTGAGCGTGCATGCCCAAAAGCACAGGCTCACGGCCAGGTTAACCAGCAGCGCGAGGATAGAGATTTTGATGGATGCCTTGGCGCCAAAGCGCTTGCAGATCATGTCCTGGCACAAAAACGAAACCCAGCTCACCACAAAGCCGCAATCGAGTGCCAGATACGGCAGGCTGATGAGCTCTTTGTTGGCCAGCAGGTTCATCATGATAACGCTCACGATAAACAGCGAAACCGTTGCCGCGGGAATGCTCCGCAACAGGACCTTGTAGTCCTCCATGACCTTCTTGATCATTATGTACTCCTTTGGTTTTAGGTTTAACGAGCAGGATATCGGACCCGAACTGCTCGGCCGCCACGGTCTTGAGGCGACGGTGGGTATGATAGCCGCTCACGCGGCGGCAGGCAAGCAAACGGCGCGGCGGCCCCACAGGATCACCGCGCCGGTGCGCTAAAACGTTACGTTGCCGAACTCCGACAGGACAAGGTCGGGGTTGTGGTCGGTAGCCCAGTCCACGTTCCACGGGCTCGTGAACAGCAGCAGTTTGCCGCCGCGCATGTCCTCGACGCGCAGGGTATCGCGCGTGAGCGAAAGGCCCGGGATATCGATGGTGTCGGGGTCGTTTTGGATCCAGCGGATGTCCGTATAGGGCAGCGGCTGGCGACGAACCTCAACACGGTACTCGGCCTTGAGGCGGCGCTCGAGTACCTCAAACTGCAGCACGCCGACCACGCCCACGATGACGCTCTCCATGCCGGCACCCAGCTCGCGGAAGATCTGGATGGCGCCCTCCTGGGCAAGCTCCTCCATGCCCTTCACAAACTGCTTGCGCTTGAGCGTGTCGACCTGCGTAATGCGGGCAAACATCTCGGGGGCAAACGTCGGGATCTGCGGATACTGCACGTGGCGCTTGCCGGAGCACACGGTGTCGCCGATGCTAAAGATGCCGGGATCGAACAGGCCCACGATGTCGCCGGCGTACGCCTCGTCCACGATGGCGCGATCGTCGGCCATCATCGAGGTGCCCGTAGCCAGCTTGAGCTTGCGATTGCCCTGCACATGGAAGGCATCCATGCCGCGCTCGAATTTGCCCGAGCAAATGCGCACAAAGGCGATGCGGTCGCGGTGGTTCTTGTCCATGTTGGCCTGGATCTTAAACACAAAGCCGCTAAAGTCGTCGCGGCAGGGATCGACCGGTTCGCTGGTGAGCGTATCGGTATAGGCGCGCGGCGTCGGGGCCAGACGCAAGAACTCCTTCAGGAAAGGCTCCACGCCAAAGTTGGTGAGCGCCGAGCCAAAGAACGCCGGGCTCAGCTTGCCGCAGGCCACGGCATCCAAATCGAGCTCGTCGCCGGCACCATCGAGCAGCTCGATATCGTCCATCAGGTTCTTGTGGTTCTCCTCGCCAATCAGCTCATCCATGGTGGGATCGCCCAGCTCGGCCTCGACCTCGGCGACCTTCTTGGTGGCGTTGGCGTGACCATCGCCCTCAAAGGCGATGACGCGACGGGTCTGACGGTCGAACACACCGCGGAAGTTGCGACCGCTGCCGATTGGCCAGTTCATGGGATACGTATTGATGCCCAGGACGTTCTCGATCTCTTCCATGAGCTCAAACGGATCGCGAGCCTCGTGGTCGAGCTTGTTCACAAAGGTGAAGATGGGAATATGGCGCAGCGTACAGACCTTAAAGAGCTTTTTGGTCTGGGCCTCGACGCCCTTGGCACCGTCGATAACCATGACCGCAGCGTCGGCGGCCATGAGGGTACGGTAGGTATCCTCCGAGAAGTCCTGGTGGCCGGGGGTATCGAGGATGTTGACGCAGGCGCCGTTGTAGGTGAACTGCAGTACCGAGGAGGTAACGGAAATGCCGCGTTCCTTCTCGATGTCCATCCAGTCCGAGACGGCATGCTTGGCCGAGCTCTTGCCCTTGACCGAGCCGGCGGTCTGGATGCTGCCGGTATAGAGCAGCAGTTTCTCGGTAAGCGTGGTCTTACCGGCGTCCGGGTGGCTGATGATCGCGAATGTGCGGCGCGACGAGATTTCATCCGACAGGCTTGCCATGCGGATCCTTTCTTGCATTGAGTGCATTACGTCGTTGTAACCGTACTATTGTAGCCGCGAAATCCCGCCATAGGGCACCTATCAGGACAAATTCATCAGCCAAGCTCGCTGTGCACCTGACAGTCGCCTCAAGGACTGTCTCGATCTGTAACAGCAAGACGGGTTTTGAGCCCCTACCTGTTACAGATCGAGACAAACTGGCAGGCCCGCCGGCACAATCTCAATCTGTAACATCTAGCCGCCCAAATCAGGTCTAACTGTTACAAATCGAGATAAACAGGAAGGCAGGGAGCCAATGTCTCAATCTGTAACATCTAGCCGCGCAAATCGACTCTTACTGTTACAGATTGAGACAAATAAGCAGGCGGGCAAATAAGATCTCGATCTGTAACAGCAGGCGACCCAAAACGGACCTAGGTGTTACAGATTGAGATTGTTTTGGGGCAAGCGCGGCACTGGCGGACTATTCCACATTTAGCTCTTGCGTAACTGTGCATAGTGTATATATACTGTGCTTACCGGTTATTTACACGTGTAGCCCATCAGCTAAGGAGCCGCTGTGGACATCATCCTATCCAATTCGAGCGACAAGCCCATCTACGAGCAAATAGCCTCGCAAGTCAAAGCTCAGATCCTTTCGGGCACGCTCGCGGCGGGAGCCAAACTCCCCAGTATCCGTGCACTCGCGAGCGATCTTGGCGTGAGTGTCATCACCACCAAGCGCGCCTACGCCGACCTGGAGCAACTCGGCTTCATCTGCACCGTGCAGGGCAAGGGCTGTTTTGTCGCCGAGGGCAACCAGGAGCTCTTGCGCGAAAACCAGCTCTGCCATATCGAAGAACTGCTTGCGAAAGCGGCGAGCCAAGCCGAAGCCCTGGGCGTTACGCGCGACAAGCTGCACGAGATGCTCGACCTGGTAGCCCCCGAAACCATGCAGTAGCCATCTGCAAGAAAGGCTATACCATGCAAAACCTTTTAGAACTCAAAGGCATCTCACGCCGTGTGAGCGACCGTTTTTCGTTGCGAGTGGTCACACTCGCCGTGGAGCCCGGCCAGATCGTTGGCTTTGTGGGCGCAAATGGCGCCGGCAAGACGACGACCATTCGCGCCGCGCTTGGGCTTATAAAGCTCGATGCCGGCGAGGTGCATCTGCTTGGACAGCGCTGCGACGCCAACGCGCCCGACGAGACGCAGCGCCACCTGCGCTCCCGCATCGGGCTTGTCCTGGACACGTGTCCCTTCCCCTCCACGCTCAAGGTGGGCCAGGTCGAGAGGCTCGTAGGCCCGGCATACCCCACGTGGAGCTGCGAAACGTTCGCCGGATTCATCGACCGATTTGGCCTCGATCCCAAGACGAAGGTCAAGGACCTCTCCCGCGGCATGGGCATGAAGCTGCAGCTCGCCTGTGCGCTCAGTCACAATGCTAAGCTGCTCGTTTTGGACGAAGCCACCGCGGGCCTCGATCCCATGGCGCGCGAGGAACTGCTCGACGAGTTGCTTGCCTTTGTCGCCGACGGCCAGCACAGCGTGCTGCTCTCAAGCCACATTACATCCGACCTCGATCGCACTGCCGACCGCGTCATCTGCATCGATAACGGCTCGATTGTGTTTGACCTGCCGCGCGAGGACATTACCGACCGAGCCGGCATCGCCCACTGCACCCAAGCACAGGCGTCCGAGCTCATGGCTTGCGTCGAAGGCGCCCGTGCCGCCCACCACGCCTATAGCGTGGACGTGCTCGTGCCCAACCGTCGCGAGGCGCTCGAGGCCTTCCCCGAGATTCCCTGCGACCGGGCAACAATTGATGACTATCTTCGCCTCATGCTGAAAGAGGCTTCGAAATGAAACGCGCCTTTATGTCTGAGCTCGCCATCGTCCGCACGCTTGTCCCGAGCATCGCGGGCGTCGGCCTGTTCATCTTCGTCGTACTGACCCTCGCCAACGCATCGGATGGCGATTCCGGTATGAGCGCCGGCGCCTGTGCGGTCAGTGCCATGTCGCCCATCGTGGTCATGAACTCGCTGGCCGGCTACGACAATCAAAACGGATGGGAGCGCTATCGGGCAACGCTGCCCCTCTCGCGCAAAGACATCATCTGTGCACGCTACCTGAGCATCATTGTCTTCTCGGCCGTCATGGCGTGCGCCGCCGCGCTTCTGAGCATCGTCTCCATCCCGCTCTTCAACAGCGTGGGTATCCCCTCGACGGGACAGACCGTCTTTGAGACCGCAATCGCTTCGACCGCGTCCATGCTCATTTCCCTCATGATGGTGTTTCTGGCACAGCCGCTGTTCTTTCGATTTGGACACATGGAGGCGCTGCGCCTTTCCGTCGGCCTGTTTGCCCTGCTCGGATGCCTTGCCATGGCCACACTGAGCTCCTCCAACCCCATCAGCAACTGGCTCATGTCGATTGCTGGGGCGAATCCCGATCCCGCCGTCCTCGGCTGCCTGTGCGCAGGAATTGCCGTACTGGCCCTCGTGCTCTTTGCACTGAGTTGCGCCATCAGTACCAAGGTCTATCGAGCACGCGACCTGTAGGCAAGCGCGGTATCATCGGGCATGCGCCGCAGATCTGGCGCGGTCTTTTATGAGGAGGCGCTCAACCCGTGTCGTGGGTTACAGCAGCATTTGCATCAGCTTTCTTTGCCGGCATCACATCCATTTTGGCCAAATGCGGCATCAGGCACACCGACTCCGACGTTGCAACCGCCATCCGTACTTGCGTGGTGCTCGTATTTGCCTGGGCAATGGCGGGCATTTCTGGATCCATCGGAGCAATCGGCGCCATTCCCGCCAAAGCCTGGCTATTCCTCACCCTCTCGGGACTCGCCACCGGCGCCTCGTGGATCTGTTACTTTAAGGCGCTCAGCATCGGAGACGTCAACAAGGTTGTACCCGTCGACAAGATGAGCACCGTGCTCGCCGTGCTGATCGCCATAGTGCTTTTTGGTGAGACAGGTAACCTGGCGGTCAAGCTCGTGGGAACCGCAGTTATCACGCTCGGCACGTTTTTGATGATCGAGAAAAAGCAGTCCGTCGGCGCAGAGCAAAAGCAAGACCGAGCCTGGCTCGCTTACGCCCTCGGCGCCGCCGTGTTCGCGGCACTTACCTCCGTCCTCGCCAAGATCGGCATCGAAGGTGTCGAGTCAAACCTGGCCACGGCAATCCGCACCTGTGTGGTACTTGTTATGGCATGGGCAATCGTGGCTGCCAAGGGAAAGCTGGAGCAGGTCGCGCGCATTGACCCGCGCGAACTCGCATTTCTTGCGGCATCGGGCATTGCGACCGGCGCGTCGTGGCTGCTGTACTACTACGCCATCGCTGCAGGCCAGGTGAGCGTCGTCGTGCAAATCGACAAACTATCGATTGTCGTATCGGTGCTGTTCGCACGACTGGCCTTCAACGAAAAGCTGTCGCATCGAAGCGCCATCGGCCTTTTCCTCATCGTGCTGGGCACCGCCGCGCTCGCGATTTGGAAGTAGCGTCGGTGCCAGGCGAGATTCAGTCCACCCGCAAATCCGTGACACAGCGCCCACACCGGGCTTGAGATGTTTGTATTGCCCGCGCGCTACCGTGCTACTTGCGCAGCGGCTTGGGCAGCGGAATGCCCGCCGCGATGACGGCGGCGATGATCATGCAGACGATGCCCTTGAGTGGGAAGCACATGAGCAGCAAGCCCACAACCATGACCGGCTGACGCATAACGGCGCCCATCGTCGAGGCCGTGCAGACGGCGACGCAAAAGACCAGATCGGCGCCGGTGAGGATGGCAAGGCCATAGCCCAGGCTCACACCCGAGAAGATAACCGGGAAGAAGTGGCCGCCACGCCAACCAAGGTTGATGAGGGCGGGCGTCAGCATGGCCTTAACAAGACCGGTCGCGATAAGCACGCCGGCGGGAATGGTCAGATAGGTCTCCATGAGCACGTCGGCTTGGGTCTCGCCGGCAAACATGGTGTAGGGCAGGACCGTGCCACAGATGGCGAGCGCCAGACCGGCCAGCATGGCCTTGACGACAGGGCGCTCCCCTATGGCGTGAGCCAATGCCTCGCTCGCGTGCTCCGAGACAAAGTACAGCCAGCTGCAGGCCGTACCGATGAGTGCCAGGGGAATAAGCCAGGCAAGCTCAAGGTTGCCCACTTGGGCAGCCTCGAACCTCGGCATACCCATACCGCCGCCCATAAGCTGGCCGAGCAGCAGATAGGTGCCCAGGCCGCCGGCAATCGCGATGCCGTAGACCACGGTCTTTTGCGCCTTGGGCAGCTTGATGGTGATCTCGTCGGATTCGGAGTCTCCATCGTCGTCGGCGCCCTGGCCGTCAGCGCTACCGGCGAGCGGCGCCACAAAGCCAAACACGGGCGCGGTAAAGAGCGCCGTCAGGGCAGCTTGGGTACCCAGCAGCGTGAGCTGCCTAAACTCGGCGCCAAAGCGACGCATGCGGTCGCCGACCCAGCTGCACAGGCCCGCGATGACGCCGGTCAGACCGGCTTCCGGTCCAATACTTCCGCCAAACAGCAGCGGCAGCAATGCCGCAAGCGAAAGCTTGCCCAAGTTGTCGTACGGGTAGCGGCCGTCGCGCTTTACCTTGGCCATTACCTGATTGAGATCATCGGTCTTGGTGCCCGTAAGCTTTTCGTACAGACCGATCAGCAGGCCGCCCAGCAGGCAGACGAAAAACGGATACGGCAGAAAACCGAACGGACCGCTCGCGAGCTCGGGCGAAGCGACGCCCAGCATATGCGGGATCTCGGTCCATAGATAGTCGATGCCGTGCTCCATCGCAAAGAAGAACAGCCAGACCGCGGCGCCTGCAAACGCACCGGTCACGGCTACGCTAACTAAAAACAGCGCACGGTTTTTGGGTTTTGCAAGACTATCCATCGGGACCTCCCGCGGTCAAATTCGGCAAAGATACGTTTTATTGTAGAGCGAGCGTTACCCGAACGAGCCAACCGTCTGCGCCGCAAACGGCACCATTGGGAGTCATAGTGGGGCAGGCTCAAGACTTATCCGTTGATAATCGAGGCAATCTCGCGCAAATCGTCGGCAAAGTAGATGCCGTGCTGGCGCCTCGGGCTCGAAAGCCCTTTATCAATCATGTGCTCGAGCAACGCCTTAAGATCGTTGTAGTAGCCCCCAAAGTTGTACAGAATGCACGGCGCATCGAGATGCCCCAACGACACGGCGGACATGACCTCGGCAATCTCCTCGAGCGTACCCGTCCCACCGGGAAAGGCGATGAACGCGTCACCGAGCTCAATCATCTTGGCCTTGCGTTCGGCCATGTCACTCGTCACGATGAGGTCGTCGATACCGTCATGTTGAAACTCGGCCTCGATAAAAAAGCTCGGTTCAACACCCGTCACGTGTCCACCTGCCTCGAGTACGCTATCGGCGAGCGCACCCATCAGACCCGACTTGGACCCGCCGTATACCAACGCGTGTCCGTTAGCGCCAATCCAGTCGCCCAGCTCCTGCACCGCGGGCAGAAACGCCGGGTCATTGCCGACGCTGGCACCCAGGTATACCGTGATATTCATATTCAGTCCCCCTCGTCGTGACGCGCGGCGCCCGTTCTAGCGCTGGCGTCGACGATACTCGCGCACGCGACGCGAAAGATCGGCGAGCTCGTCACGATCGAGCTCTTCCAAATGCTCAAGATCGTCCATAAAGCGCGCCATGGTGTCCTTTTGGCGCATCTTGATGAGCGTATTGCAGTAGTTCACCGCCACGCCCGTAAGCATGGCGATGTAGAAGATGCTGATGACGCTCAAGACGACGGTAATCGCGCGGGCAACCGGTGTCTCGGCCGGAATGTCACCAAAGCCGATGGTCGAGACCGTCTCAAAGCTAAACCAAAGTCCATCGCCAAAGGTGAGGGTCGTGGGCTCGGACAGCCAGACGGCCGTCGAGCACAGCAGATAGAACACAAGAAACAGGCCCGTGATGCGCGCAAAGCCAGCCTGGCGCAACACGTCGGCAAGCGTCCTCAACTTGTTCATCGCGACCCCTTTTCCAGACGCCCAATCACATTCGCTCGGTATTGTCCCACGCCTCCCCCGCAAACGGAACTAGCCATTGGGGACGTTCTTAAACGACTAGTCAGTTAAGAACGTCCCCAATGACTACCTAACCGTTTAGCGGTGCGGCGGCTGAATGGGCAGGCTGAGCTGGTATCCTTATGCGAAACTGTCTCAACTCGATAGGATTTCATGTGAAACCTTCCGCCGTCCTTCGCTTGGCTCTATATCGCACCCTGGCCGTCGCGCTTGCCGCGCTCGCCATACTGAGCGCCGTCATGCCCGCTCCCGCCTTTGCCGCCGACTCCGACCAGCAGGTCAAGACGGTCCGCGTTGGCTGGCTCGTCAACAACAAAGGCTTCCAGGAAGGCATGCCGGGCGAGCGACTCTCGGGGTGGGGCTACGAGTACCTCCAGACCCTCTCGTATTACACAAAGGGCTGGCAATACGAATACGTTAGCGGCACCTTCTCCGAGCTTATGGACATGCTCGAAGCAGGCGAAATCGACCTCATGCCCAACATCTCGTATTCGGCAGAGCGCGAGCAGAAGCTGCTCTTTTCCTCGAACCCCGAGGGCACCGAGCGCTACTACATCTACGCCAGGCCCGACCGCGACGATCTGGCCAAGGGTGACCCCCAGGCGCTCCAAGGCCTCACCATCGGCTGCAACTCTGGCGTTATGCAAACTATCGTCGGCCAGCAGTGGCTCGCCGACGAAGGCGTCACCTGCACCTATAAAGAAATCGACACCGGCAGCGCCCTCTTTGAGGCGCTTGCAGACGGCGAGGTCGACGCCGTCATCATGAACGATACCATTTCGTCGCCCGATGCGTCACCCATGTTCTACGTAGGCTCGAGCGACTACTATTTTGCCGTTCCCAAAAGCCGCCCCGATCTGATGAACGACATCAACGCCGCCATAACGACCATCGCCCGCGATAACCCGCGCTATAACGAGGAAGTCAAATCGAGTTACTCGACCCAAAACAGTGGCTCGTCATCGCTCACCGGCCCCGAGACCACCTGGCTCAAAGCAAACGGCAATACCATCACGCTCGGCTATCTTAAAAACCAACTTCCCTACTGTACGCAAAATGACGACGGCGAGATGGAAGGGTCGCTCGCCTCGCTTGCAACGACGTTGCACGACAAGTTTGGCATTACGGTCAAAACAATCGCACTCTCGAGCAACAAACAAATGATCAAAGCCCTTTCCAACGGGACCATCGATGTCGCCCTGCCGTTGTTTCGCGACTACTGGCTCGCCGAGCAGACAGGGGTCATCCAGTCAAACTCGATGGGAACGGTTTCGCTGACCGCCATTCACAGTGGCAAAAACCTGAACAGCGACCTTAAGAACATCGCTTGTACAAAGAGCACAATCGTTAACCGTTTTGAGCTCGAAAGTCTCTTTCCGAACGCAACGGTAACCGAGTATTCGAATGACGGCGAGGTGCTCAAAGCCCTCGATGAGGGGAAGGCACGTTGCATCATTGTCCCCAGCACGCGCCTGGAAACTCTCCGCGACATCTACGACATCGAGGATTTCGAAACACAGGAACTCACCAACACGGCACAACTATCGTGTTTAATTTCGCGCGGCAAGCCCGAGCTGCTGGAAATCATCAATAAGGGCATCGTCAATGCAGGTGAATCGCTCTCTGCAAACAGCTATTTCCCCACATCGTACTCGGCGCAAGAATCGGATGCGTTCCGACTTCTCTACCGCAACCGCATCGTCATTGCGGCAGTCGTCATTTGCATTTTGCTCACCGGCATCGTCATCCTTGTCTGGTCGCTTTACCGCGCACAGGAGGAACGGCAGAAAGCCGATGCCGCCAACGCCGCCAAAACCGCTTTCCTCACGCGCATGAGCCACGACATCCGCACGCCGCTCAACGGCATCCTGGGCCTTATCGAAATTGAGGAATTGAGAGAAGGCGACATGCAGGTCGCCCGCGAAAGCCACGCCAAGGCGCGCGTTGCCGCCAATCACCTGCTGTCACTGATTAACGACATCCTCGAGATGGGCAGGATCGAGGAGCGCAAAGTGACGCTCGAGCACGAATCATTCAACCTTAAAGAGCTGTGCGACAATGCGCTCGTACTGTGCAAGCTCCGCGCATCGGACCGCGGCATAACCATGCTCGACACCAGCGAGCCCTACGCTGTCGACCAATATATGATCGGCAGCCCCACCCATATTCGGCAGATCCTTGTCAACCTGCTCGACAACAGCATCAAGTACAACAAGCACGGAGGCACCGTCACGTTCTCATCGACCATCAAGCCGGTCGACGACGAGCACGCCGTGTTTTGCTTTAGCGTCTCGGACACCGGCATCGGCATGTCGCCCGAGTTTCTAAAGCACATCTACGAACCGTTTGCCCAAGAGGGCAACGATGCCCGCAGAAAATTTCAGGGAACTGGCATGGGCATGCCGATCGTCAAATCGCTCATAGACATGATGGGCGGCACGATTGAGATTTCGAGCGAGGTCGGCATGGGAAGTACGTTCAACGTCCAGATTCCGCTCGATATCGACAAGAACCCTCAGGCAAGAGAAGGTGCGGACGAGCAGGCGATCAGCTGCTCGCTTGCCGGCATGAACGTTCTTTTGGCCGAAGACAACGAGCTCAATGCCGAAATTGCCCAGGCCCTGCTCGAAAGCGAAGGCATCGTCGTAACTCGCGCCGCCGACGGCAAAGAAGCGGTCGAACTATACACTAGTCGTCCCGCCGGCAGCTTCGATGCGATCCTGATGGACATCATGATGCCGGGTATGGATGGCTACGAGGCAACTCGCGCGATTCGTCTGAGCGAGAAGGCCGATGCAGCCGACATCCCCATCATCGCGCTCACCGCCAATGCCTTTGCCGAGGACGCCAAGGCGGCACACGATGCCGGCATGAACGCCCATCTGCCCAAACCGCTCGACTTTAACAAGCTCAAAAACATCCTCGCCCGCATCAAGAAAAACGGAACTGTTTCGCTATAGTTTGTGCCCACCCACCATGCACAGTTAGAAAGGAAGCCAACGATGTTTAGGCCCTTACGTCGAAAGAAACGCGCCATCACTGACGAGGAAGCGCGCGAGTTGCTCGCTATCTGCAAGCGCGGTGTCTTTGCCGTCAACGGCGATGGTGGCTACCCGTATGCCATTCCCGTCAACTACTTCTTTGACACCGAGCACGACAAGATTTATTTCCATGGCGCCAAGGCTGGCCACAAGGTCGATTCACTCAGGCGTGATGATAAAGTCTGCTTTACCGTTTACGGCAACGAGTGGTACAAGGACGATGACTGGGCTCCCTATGTTATGAGCACCGTGGTCTTTGGTCGTTGCCGTCTGGTAGATGAGACACCTGCGTTTATCGAGGACAAAGTCCGCCAGCTCGCGCTTAAGTACTACCCTTCTGCCGAAGAAGTCGAGGAGGAAATCGCCAAAGACATCAAGGGCGTCCAACTCTACGAGATTTCGATTGAGCATCTTTGCGGCAAGCAGATCCATGAAAAGTAAGCCCAAAAACAGGTCCTGCAAATAGCAAAATGGCTCGGTTCCAACCAGTATTGGAACCGAGCTATTTGTTTATGAAGCGTCGGCGGCTATGTGCGCAAGCGCCTCAACGAGATCCTGAGAACTCACGGGTTTGCTCAGATGCGCGTTCATGCCCGCCTCGCGCGAAAGCCTACGGTCGTCGGCAAAGGCATTGGCGCTCACGGCGATAATCGGCGTGGTCGCGGCGTCCTCGCGATCGAGCGCTCGAATCTGACGCGTGGCCTCAAGGCCATCGATGCCGGGCATCATGATGTCCATCAATACCACGTCGTACTCGTGCGGCGCGCTCGCGGCAAACGTCTCGACGGCAGACTCGCCATCTTTAACATGTGTCACGACGGCACCGGCGCGGTCGAGCGTAAACTGTGCGATCTCGGCATTCAGGTCGTTATCCTCTACGAGCAAAACACGCAGGCCCTGGATCACGTCGCTGTCGCCTGCATCCACGCGAACTGCCTGGGGAATCTCGGAACTCTTGCACTTCTCAAACGGCAGGCAAATGGTAAACGTCGTCCCCCGCCCCAAGGCGCTCGTAAAGCTCATGGTTCCGCCCATAAGCTCGACCAACTGTTTGGCAATAGACGCGCCCAGGCCAGTTCCCGATGAAGCGCCTTCCACCTGCTGTTCCTCGCGGCTGAACGGCTCGTAGAGGTGCTGTTGAAACTCCTCGCTCATGCCAATGCCGTTATCGGCGATCGTGTATTCATAGACGGGGACACCGTCCACCGGCTCCACCTCGCGGCATGTCAGGCGAACATAGCCGCCCTGGCGGTTGTACTTGACGGCATTACCGGCAATATTGAGCAACAGACGCTTGAGGTGCGTCACGCTCACCCGGGCATAGGGATGATCAAGAGTCCGTTGGTCGCAGATAATTGTCACCAGGCGCTCCTCGGCTTGGCGCTCCAGAATATCGCACACCTCACGGTTGAGGGCCACCATATCTGTAGGCACGAGATTCAGGTCGACCTGCCCGCTCTCCAAGCGGCTCATATCGAGTGCCTCGTTCGCAAGGTCGAGCAACAGTCCCGACGCCGTCCAGATCTTTGAGCGGCACTCAGTCTGCTTTTGCAAGTCGTCCGCGTTGGCATTGCCCACCTCGACCATACCGCGAATGCCGTTGATGGGCGTGCGCAGGTCGTGACTCATGCGACGCAGGAACTCCGTCTTTGCAGAGTTGGCAGACGAAGCTTCGCGCGCCGCTTTTGCCAGTTTGTCGCCATAGTCGCGCTCCTGCAGCAACAGGTCGGCAAAGCGTTGGCTCTCGGCGCGGCGGCGCACCAACACAACAGTGGCTATAACACCGCCGTAGAGTGCCAACACGCTGGCAACAACAGCGGCAACAACCTCAAAGAAACGCTGCGCGGGAGCATAGGTGTACACGTAAAAATCGCGCGCTTTACCAAATGTGCCCAGATACCACTCACCGCTGTCGTTAACCAATCTGACCTTACCAGCCAGGCAACGCTCCTTAATGCCGTTGACAACGATGGCATCCGTCGCAGGCAAATCGAACACGCCTGACACGGCGGGCTCAACAGCGTTGGTCGCAACGACCTTACCGTCGTTTTCGATCACGATATTGCCGCTATCGATGGTCTCATAACCATCGAGCAAGCTCTGCAACTTGAGCGTATTGCTCGCGACCGCCTTGGCGCTCTGGTGCCTCACCGCGACAACGATGCCCTCACCGTCCCGCCGGGCCACGCAGCCAATGTCTGCGACCGAATCGTCCGCAAGCGTAATGCGAGCGGTATAGGACTTAAGCGGATGGGCTGCCACCTCCAGCACAGGCGCCTCTTTGAGATTCGCGGCGAGCGACTCGTAGCCCACGTCATCCTTCGAGGACTCGGACACCAAGTTGCCCGATGCATCCGTTACGATCAGCGCTGTCACATTAAACTGGTCAGCATATTGCTCCAACGTAGCGTTATCCACCGAGCCGTCGCGCTCCATATCGCGCGCCGCCTCTCCGGCGATCTCCATAACGCGAATCAGGTTTTTGGTCGCATAGGCGCTGTTGAACGCATCGTAGGAAAGGCTCTGTGTCGCCACGTAATCGACAACGTCGGCAAAGCGCTGCTCGGCCTGAGCTGTCGTGTAGGCGTAGCTCGTCACGCCGGCAACAATCGAGAGCGCTATCCCCAACAGGACGACGATGAGCCATTCCCGTGCCGAACGATCGCCCCGCTCCTGAGCGGTGTGGTCGGACGCATCAATCATGACAGGCCCTCCACATTCAAAAAGGGCGAAGGGTCATCAAAATACTTGGCTCTGTTAGACCAAGGTTGACATAAAAACGATGTCACCGCGAGGCGGTACCC
>CALEXE010000141.1:0-21720 GCA_937925265.1 uncultured Collinsella sp.
CGTGCTTCGTGTCGCCGAAACCGCGGCGGCGCACGGCGTTCACGGCATCGACGGCATCGACGATCGAACCGCCCGACTCGTTGAGCGCCTCGGCGAAGAGCAGCAGCACGTCGGAATAGCGCAGGATATACCAGTTGACGTTCGATTTGTCGTTGTTGACGATATAGTTCGATGTCTCGACATATTTCTCGGTGTCCCACTTGCCCGGCGTGAAAAGCTGGCGCTGCCGGTTCTTCTGGTCCTCGGAGGGATTCGCACTCGAAATGGTCGAGAAATAGGTGATCGGGCCGCTGCCCAGCGTATGATCGTACTTGTAATCGGCGATGGAAAGTTTCATGCGGGGATCGTTCTGCGCCTCCCAGTCACGGGTGAACGTATAGACGACCTTCCAGTTGGCGGCATTGCGTCCGCGCTCGCCGTCGATCGTGGTGGCCGATACGCCGTTCCATTTGCCGATACGTCCGGCCGTGTTGTCGCTGTCGAGACCCGTCGGCGAGTAGAACGACACTTCGATCAGGCTTTCGCCCGCATCCCAGATACCGTTGCAGGTGTTCTTCCAGACGGTTTCGTAGTCGGAGATCAGGCGGTGCTTGCCCGACTCCACGACACGGCGGGCGACCTTCTCGGCCTCGGCCTTGCTCATCTTTTTGAGCGTGACGGGCGCGAGCGTGCAGTTGTCGAGCACGTCCATATTGTTGAACAGGTTGAAGCCCTGGAACACCATGCCGATGTCCTCGCGCAGCTTATTGATATTGCAGCGCTCGGCCGTAAGGTCCTGGCCGTGGAACCAGATGTGGCCCGCGTCCGGGGTCTCGAGCAGGTTGAGGCAGCGCAGGAAGGTCGACTTGCCCGAGCCCGAGGCGCCGATAATGGTGACGACCTCGCCGGGATTGACAGCGAGGTCGATGCCCTTAAGCACCTCGAGCGAGCCAAAGCTCTTGCGCAGGCCCTCGACGCGGATAAGCGGCTCATTGGTCTGTGCGGCGGCCGCGGTGCCGGTAGTGGCGGTATCTGCCATGATGATTCTCCTCGTCTTGAGCCTAGTTGGAGCTGGGCAGCGTTGCCGGGGCCTCGGCGCCAAGCTTTTTGCCAAAGGCCTCGAGCAGGCGGCTCGCCACGAGCGTCAGGATCAGGTAGACCACGAGCGCCACGCAGTAGACCTCCATCTGGCGGTAGTACACGCCGGCGACCGTGGTAGTAGCGTACATGAGGTCAAACACGCCGATGACCGAAAGCACCGACGAATCCTTGATGTTGATGATGAGCTCGTTGGTGAGCGCCGGAATCGCATTTTTAATGCCCTGGGGGAACACGACCTTGCGCATGGCTTGCCACTGTGACAGACCCAGCGAGCGCGCTGCCTCGGCCTGACCGGGGTCGATGGACTCGATGCCGCCGCGCAGGACCTCCATCATGTAGGCGGTAGAGTTGAGCGAGATGGTGACGAGGCCGGCAGTGAAGGTACTCCAGATCTGGTTGGCCTGGGCGGTCTCGAAGCCCATGCCGCGCAAAACGGTGAAGCCCGCGTAATAGATGAGTAGGCCCTGGACCATCATGGGCGTGCCACGCACGATGGTGGAGTAGATGGTCGCAAAGCCGCGGCCGACACTCTTAAAGAAGCGCACCAGGTCGTTGTCCACGCGATCGAAGGTCTGAATGCGCAAAAACACAAAGAGCAGCGCAAGGAAAAAAGCGATGACGGTACCGAAGGTCGCAAGTGCGATGGTGATCTCGATGCCGCGGATAAAGAAGTCCCCGCTCTTGTAGGTCATGTAGACCAGGCTCGACAAAAAGTCGCTGGGGTTGGAGTCCGAGACAATACTCACCTGCACCAGGTCGATAAACGACATGACGCAGCGGTCGACAAAGAAGATCGCCGCGATGACGACCACGACATAGCTGCCCAGGCGCGCGCCGCGACGGAAACGCTCGGATGCAAACGGTGACTTTTCGCGATAGTCGCTCCAGTGCATAACCTTGGTGACGAGCGCTGCCGCCGACACGACGATCCAGGCCCAAAGAATCGCCCAAAGGCAATCTTGGAAGATGCCGGTGGGCGCCAAAAAGCTCAGCGGCGTGGGGTTGCGCTGGCTAAATGCCAAGCCGAGCGCCGCGATAACGCTCGTGCCCAGGTACACATAACGGTGGTCGGCCTTGATAAAGGAGGCCAGACGATTGATGCCTTTCATGCTGCCTCCCTATGCCGGCTGACGGTCGAGGCACGCGTCCCACATTTGGTCGCGCTCCTCTTGGCTAATGCCCTTGAGTGTCTTGTCGATGAGCTTAAGCAGTTTGTCCGATCCCTTGCGGCAACCGACATTCGCCGTGACCTCCTGCTTAAAGCCCTCGCCCTCGGCAAAGTGGATGGGGACGATACCGGGATTTTGGGCCATATAGCCCTTTTCGTTCTCAGTGTTGTAGGTCACGGCGTCGCACGTGCCCTGCAGCAGATTCGAGAACACCGTGGGGACCGAATCGACCGGGTTCTTGTGCACAACGCCCGGAATCTCGTCGATGACGGTGTCGAGCATGGTGTCCTTTTGGCCGAGCACCGTGGCACCGCTGAAGTCGCTGAGCTTGGTGGCGTTTTGGTAGGGCGAGCCCTCTTTTACGAACAGGCCAAAGTAGCCAATGAAGTACGGGTCGGAAAAGCCGACGGACTCCTCGCGCTCGGGCGTGGCGCTCATGCCGGCGATGATGAGGTCAATCTGGCCGTTGTTGAGCGAGTCGATAAGGCCCGAGAAGCTCTGCTTGACGGCAACGGGCTCGCCGCCGAGAGCCTTGCAGACGATCTTGGCGATCTGCACGTCGTAGCCATCGGCGTAGGCTCCCTGCACGTTATCGATGGGGATCGTGAACTCGCTGGCCTCGGAAACCTGCCAGTTGTACGGGGCGTAGGCCGCCTCCATGCCAATGCGGATCTTATCCTTGCCGATCACAGAATCGGACAGGTCGTCGCGACCGCCGCCCGTCGTGGACTGAACTACTTCCAGCGTGGAGGGACGCTGGCAGCCGGCAAGTGCGCCGGCGACGACAGAAGCGCTCGCAGCGAGAGCGCTACCCAAAAAGATGCGACGGCTGCATACCGGCTGTGGATGCGCGTCGCGTTGATGGGGAGAATGCATAATCTGCCTTCCCTGTTGAATCGTATGCTGACGACTTAACAGGATATACGCCAGCGACCAGCAGCGCAGCACAAGCTCGAAAAATTAATAGACACACGGTAGTCATTGGGAGCGTCGATGTTTTGGCAATGCCAGCAGGCGCCACCCAGAGCGAACAAGTTAGCATGAAAAAGGCAAGGCATAGACCTTCTGGTCATGCCGTGCCTTTTGAATGACAAATTGTCGCTCTGGGTGGCGCGCAGCGTCGACCGGTCCGCCGTTCGCTAGAACGGCGGAACCTCTAGAGCAGGGTGACGCTAAAGCTGCGAACGTCCGTCTCGCCTGGCGCCAGCGTAATGGCGTTGACCTTGTGCTCAAAGACGTCGTCCTCGGTGTCCATGGTAGTGTGGCCGGTCCAAGGCTCGAGCGCCACAAACGGAGCGTCGTTGGCGGCAGACCACACGCCGATGTACTTAAAGCCCTCAAAGTCGATCTTGACGCCATGGCCCGACTTGCGACCGCGCAGCGTGAGCGTGGAGCCCGGGGTATCGGTAAACATGATGGCGTCGTTATCGAAGCTGCGGTGCGTGATGGGCAGCACGTCCGAGTTATCGGGAGCCTTGTAGCTACCCTCGAACGTCATAAGACCGTCGGGCGTGATGATGGGGGCCTCGTTAGTCCAAGCCTCGGTAAACGCCAGCTCGTAATCCTCGAATGCCTCGTCCTCGGCACCGGGGGCGGGCACGTTAAATGCGGGGTGGCCGCCCACCGAGAACGGCAGGTCCACGTCGCCGGTATTGGTGACGGCAAAGGTCTGGGTAAGCGTGGCGTCACCAGTCAGGGCATAGGTCATGTTGAGCTTAAAGTGGAACGGGAACGCCTTGAGCGACTCGGGCGTGTCAGTGATCTCGTACGTTACCGAGGAGCCGTCCTCGGAGACCTCGACCAGCTTGTGCTCGACGATGCGCGCGATGCCGTGGCGAGCCATCTCGCAGGTGCCGGCCGCAGACGTTGCCGTGTTGTTGCGCAGCGAGCCCACAATGGGGAACAGGATAGGCGCGTGCTTGCCCCAAAAGGACGGGTCGCCCTGCCACAGATACTCGTTGCCGTTGAGGGCAAGGCTCGTGAGCTGGGCACCCATGGAATCGATGGCCGCGGTGAGGCCGCCGCGCTTGATGGTGGTGACGGTGGACATGCTACTTCCTCCAAAAGTAAACAACAGTGTCGAGGGCTATTGTCCCACTCTTGGCGGCGGGGTTGAGCGACAGGTGCAGTTATTGAGCAATAGCGTAAAGGTCAAACCCGCCCTGCGGCGTGCTATCGACCGTATCGGGCGCCTGTGAATTAAAACTCACCGGAACCATGCGCTTTGAGGCACGGTAACGCGTGCCGTCGGTGGCGACGGGCGGCTCATCGACCGTGAGCTCGTAGTCGCCGGGCTTGAGCTCGATGCCGTCACCTTCGGAATTGACGTATTGGTACTCGTCGATCGCTTGCCCCTTGAGCGTGCGACCCACGATATGGACGAGCATCTGGCTGTCGCCGCGCGCGGTGTCCCACGTCGCGCCGTCCTTGACCTCGACCGACACATGCACCGAGCGCGTACGGCTGAGCGATTGCTCGACAGACATCTCGACCTTGGCGGCGTCTTGGCGCTGCTGCTCGACATGACCCCAGATGCTGCCGATCGCCGAGCAGGCAATGACACCGGCCATGAAGGCAATGAGGATGGGGCCGAGCGGCGAGCGACGTCCTGCATCTTCCTCGCGAGACAGATTGGGGCGACGTGTGGGTGTGGGCGCCTGAGCGCCCTGCGAGGGCACGTCGAGAATGCTGAAGGATGCCGTGCTGTCGGGGTCGATAGTGTGACGCGGCTGTGGGGTCTTTGCCGGCGAGATGGACATATCAGCCGGCTCGCCGAGCGTGGCCGTGGCATCGGCCTTCGCCTCGTCGGCCTCGGCCTGGGCCCAAGCCTGTTCAAAGGTTAGGGGTTCGGCAGCATCGGAGGCGGCTTCAGGCTCGACACCGGCATCGTTGCCGGTCTCGTCCTCGTCGCTCGACACGTCACACGGCGCGGGCTCGTCCCACTCTTCGTCCGGAGCCTCGCCCTCGCTGTACCACCATTCAAAGCTATCGATATCCATACGGGGCGCCCCCTTGGCCTCGCAAATAAACACTTGCCAGCCTTATACCCCCAGACGGCACGGCGGCTCGCCGGCACAGATAGGAAAACCATCACAACATTCGACGCTTTTCCTCGTTTTCGAGATTTTCATCGAATGTTGTGACGGTTTGGGCGGCAGCCATGCCGCGAATGTGACAAAGGGACTGTCCTCTTGTCACATCTGGAGGGCTACGGGGATTTGGACGCAGCAGAAGTCTTCTTGGTGGGACTCGTCGTAGCTCGTGGTATCGAGGTAGCAGAAGTCAAAGGCGTTGCCGATGGGTTGAAGCGCGTGCTTGTCCATGCAGGCCACGATGGCACGGATACCCTCGGGCTCATACGGCATGCCCCAGCGGCTCATGCACAGGTATGTGCCCTCTGGCAGCACTTCTATGCCGATCTCTGCCAGCTCGGCAGCATCGCTCGGCAGCAGTTCCTCGGCACCGCGCGGCAGCACGGCAAAGGAGCCGGCGCCGGCGATGGGGTCGTCGGAATGCAGCGCCTCGCGACGCAGCATGGCGCCCCAACCGCGCATGGGGCGCGTGCCCGTCAACGTACGCATGCGCAGGATTGCCCGCATGAGCGTGGGGTGCAGCATCGAGCGGCCGCGCTCGATATCGGCCGGGAACTCCTCAAAGACCACGTAGCGGCGCTCAAACTGTTTGAGCTCCGGCTTGCCCTCGCGCTCGCGCCAGTAAACCGCCTCGTCGTAAAAGCTTAGACGCTCCTGTACGCTCGCGCGCTCGGCTTTGAGCTCAGCGATCTGTTCATCGAGCGCCTGCACCCGCGAGCGCAGGTGATCGGTCATCTCGCCAATGTCGAACGTCGAGGTCAGGCGGTCAATCTCGTCGAGTTCGAGCCCCAGGTCGCGCAGCATGCAGATCAGACGCATGAGCGGGATCTGCGTAGGCGAATAGAAACGGTAGCCCTTTTCGTTCACCACGGCGGGCTTAAACAGGCCGATCTTGTCGTAGTAGATGAGCGTTTGGCGCGAAACGTTAAACAAGCTCGCCATCTCGCTAATCGCATACATGCCCGTCTGCATAAGTCCTCCCGACACATCCTTTTTGCGCACAAAGCCCGCCGCCCACAGGGGCAGCGGGCTCAAACACTACTCGTATCCTACCCTAAAAGCGCCTATGACCAGCGCTTATAGTTTGAACATGACACGCCGACGGCCTCGAGCGCCTTGGCGGCGATGTGGTGCACCGCGTCATCGAGCGTGGCGGGGCCGTTGTAAAACGTGAGCACGGGCGGCATGAGCATGACACCCGGCACGCGCGCCAGGCGCGCCATGTTGTCGACGTGAATGGCGCTGAAGGGCGTCTCGCGCACCATGAGCACCAGGCGGCGCTGCTCCTTCATCTGCACGTCGGCCGCGCGCAGCAACAGGTTTTCGCTGTAGCCGCTCGCGATGCCGGCGAGCGTCTTCATGGAGCAGGGCGCCACGATCATGCCGTCGACCGGATAGGTACCGCTTGCGATGGCGGCGCCGATGTTCTTGTTGTCGTAGACCACATCGGCGTGCGCGGCAAACTCGTCGAGTGTCATGCCAAGCTCCTGCTCGATGGTGATCTCTCCCCCGCGCGTGACGACAAGCGCCGACTCGGCGCCGGCCTGGCGCAGGCATTTGAGGCACTCAAGGCCCAGCGCGGCACCGCTGGCGCCCGAAACGCCAACGACGATGCGACGGGGACGGACAGAAGACTCAGGCATGACAACTCCTAACAACAAAATGGCAGCTATAGGTCGGGCAATGTCAGCGAGCGCGCGTCTGGCGAGGCAAGGTGCCCCGAAACAAGAAGGCATAGGGCTTATGCCCATGCCTTCGCAGTTGAGGGGCAGATTGCCCGCCAGGCGCGGGCGCAGCGTCGAGTGGTCCGACGTTCGGTAGAACGCCGGAACCTTAGAAAGCAATCTCCTTGGCCCACTTGTCCTTGTCGATCTCCATGAACTGCGAGCGAATGAAATTCTTCTTGAGGTCAAACGGAACCGTGCAGTCGAAGATGGCCTTGCAGGCGATGCCGTGCTCGCGAATCGTGGGGTCGAACGCGGGGTCGTTGGACGGGTCGAGCACGTGGCAGTGGCAGCCGGGGATGGTGATGAGGTCGACGTCGGCCTGGAAGCGCGTGGTCATGGCCCACATCACGTCGCTCATATCAAAGATGTCAACATCCTCGTCAACCAAGATCACATGCTTGAGCTCGGAGAATGCCGAGAAGGCGAGCATGGCGGCGTTGCGCTGACGGCCCTCGTCATTTTTGCTCGACTTCTTAAACTGCATGATGGCAACGAACTTGCCGCCGCCGCAGGGTGCAGCGTGGACGTTGAGCAGGCGGCCCGGGATAGCGGTCTCGACCATCTTGTAGATGGAAGCCTCGGTGGGGATACCGGCCATGGACACGTGCTCGTGCGAAGGGCCGATGCAGCTCTCCATAATGGGGTTGACACGCGTGGTGACGGCGGTGATCTTGATCACCGGGCAGACCTTGGCGCCGCCGGTGTAGCCGGGGAACTCGGGCATGGCGTAGCCGTGGCCGTTGACGTCCTCGTTGATGGTCTCGTCGTGCATGAGGTAGCCCTCGAGCACGTACTCGGCATTGGCGATGCACTTCTGCGGAACGGTGACGCAGTCGGCAAGCTCGACAGCGTGGCCGCGCAGGGCGCCGGCAATTTGCAGCTCGTTGAAGCCGAGCGGTGTGGTGGGAGCCTCAAAACCGCAGCACATGTACACGGCGGGGTCCAAACCGATGGAGATGGAGATGGGCATGTCTTCGCCGCGCTGGCAGTACTCGTCAAAGAACGCGCCCAGGTGACGGCTGCCGGGGGTAATCCACATGGCAAGCTTATCCTTGTCGACGCAGGAGAAGCGGTGGATGGTCACGTCGGACTGGGAGCCGTCGGGGCTCGTGCCGTAGGCGAGGCCCATGGTGATGTAGGGGCCGCCGTCGACGGGCGTGTTGGTAGGAGCGGGAACGATCTTGCGCAGGTCAAAGCCCTCGTCGGTCGCCTTGTACACGACCTCCTGACAGTCGACGTGCGCACCCTCGGCGATCTGCTCGGGCGCGATCAGGTTCTCGAAGCGCTTGCCGATCTCGAGGCCCAGGTGCTCCTCGTCCAGGTCGAGCAGGGCGGCAACGCGCTTGCGGCTGGCAAGCATGCCGATGCAGACTTTGGCATCGTCAAAGCCCTTGACGTTGTTGAAGACCATCGCCGGACCCTCTTTGGTCGGGCGCATAACGGTGCCGCCGGCGCCGACGTGACGGTAGACGCCCGAGACCTCGGCATCGGGATCGACCTGAGTGTCGGTCTCGAGCAGCTGGCCCGGCATCTCGCGCAAAAAGTCGAGCGCGGAGCGCAGGTCGTGGATCTGGGAAGCATCGGTAGTGGACATAGCATGCTCCTTTCGGGAGAGTGCCCGGCGGCGAGGATGCCGCCGGGCTTGGTAACGTAATGGGGCCGCAGCGCTCATAGATGGGGCGCTCGGGCACTCGCAGTTCAAGCACTCGGCTAATTACAGCCAAGCACTCGACTGCTTACATCAGGCCAAAGAGGTGGAACCAGGCGGCCTCGACCAGCACGACGATAAAGACGACCGCGGTGAGGGGAATGCCCATGCGCATGGCCTCTTTGGAGGTGTAGCCGCCGGCGTCCTTGCCCTCGCCGATAAGGATCGGCAGGTTGTGGAACGGCAGGATGTAGTGGATGTTGATGGACGTGAAGACGATGAGCGCCACGGCGAGCGGGCTCACGCTGGAGCCGGCCGCGAAGCTGATGAACGCCGGCACGCACACACCGAGCACGGCCATGACCGAGCCCATGAACATGTGGATGATCACGGAGAGCGCGGCGACGAGCAGGGCGAACAGGAAGATGTTCTCGGGCACGGAGCTGGGAAGCACGACGTCGGCGATCCAGGCGTTCATGCCGGTGGCGCCGCCCACGGAACCCACGGCCATGGCGGCCGTCAGGAACATGAGGGACTTGATGTCGACAGCGTTCCAGCTGGCGGGGGTAAGGACCTCGCCGATGATGGGCATGGCGAGAGCGACGCCAATGGCCAGGGTGACCCAGCCGATATAGTCGCCCGAGACGGTGAGCCACAGCGCGATGGCGATGACAAGCCACACGATGGTGCGGATCTCCTTGACGGAGAGCTTGCCGAGCGCGGCCTGCTTGGCCACGATCTGCTCGCGATCGTAGACGAGCTCCTTGCTGGGCTTAAAGAGGAAGAGGCCCAAGAACAGGGTGCACAGCAGCGCGACCAGCATAGGCACGCTCATGTACAGGAACCAGTCGACAAAGGACGGGCTCATGCCGCCGGCCTCGGCGCTGTACTGCGCAACGAGCGGGTTGAGTGTGGAGTCGCCCGTCAGGAAGAACATGGAGCCCGGGGCAGCAGCGGCAAACACGAGGAAGCCGAGCTTACCCTTGTCGTCGTCACCGTAGCCGGCGGACTCGGCGATGACCGAGACGACGGCGAGGATGAGGAAGGCGCGGGGGAACGGATGCGGGATCAGCAGCGACAGCACAAAGGTGAGTGCGAAGATCGAGATGATGAGCGACTTGGCGTCGCGCACGAACTTGAGCATAAACGCATAGGCGATGCGCTCGCCCAGGCCCGACTCCTTGACCGCGCTGGCGATGAGGTAGGCACCAATGACGAGCCACATGGTGGCTTTGGTCCACGAGCTAAACGTAGAGGCGACCGTCGCCGAGATGCTCGCGGCGCCCGTGTCGTCCACGCACACCTTGAACAGAACGAGCAGCGCGCAGTAGAGCAGGCCCACAAAGCCCGGCTGCGCCACGCCACATGCCCAGAACACCACCGTGGCGAGCGTCAGTGCCAGACAGGTCTGGCCACCGACCGTGAGCTCGACCGTCGAGCTCAGCTCCGCCAAAGGAAGAAACTTCACCAGCAAAAAGACAACGATACCCAGCACAAAGCCAATTTCGCGCTTGGTGATCTTAAACGCCTTCTTTTCCGTTTTCATCTCCCCACCTTTCTTGTTGGGGGCGCTCCGGATTCGCAGCCACGTTGCCACTTAAAAAGGGGCGCCCGTTATCGGACGCCCCTTACGTTGCGCTGTGTTGCGGCAATACAGTCAAGCGGATTTTTTTGGATGAGAAGCGATCCTCTGGACAAAAAGCGTCACAACATTCGACGCTTTTCCTCGTTTTCGAGATTTTCATCAAATGTTGTGACGGTTTGGATATGGCAAAGGGACTGTACCTTTATTACATAGCGAGGGCCGTACGGATGGATGGGACCTCCAGAGCCTCGCGGAGCCAGGGGGCCAGCTGCTCGGGGTGACCCCGCAGGTAGCCTTTGAGCTCGGACGGGGCCACGCGACGCACCTCCGAGATCTCCTCTTGGTTGATATGCAGCTCGCCCGGCTCAACATGGGCTGCGAACACCTCGCACCATTCGCACTCGCAGCGGCCGTCGCCGTGGTCCTCGCGGTAGACGATATGGCCCAGATGTTTGAGATCGCCCGGCTCGCGCGCGACGCCGAGCTCCTCGCCCATGCGATGAGCGGCGGCCGCGGCAACGTCCTCGCCCGGCAGCGGATGGCCGGCGCAACCGTCGGCAAGCACCCCACCCCAGAGGCGCTTGAGCTTGCTGCGACGACAGAGCAGCAGGCGTGCGTCTTCGCCCTGGCCCTCGACCAGAAGCGTCAGAAATGCCTGATGCAGAATGCCCTCACCGGCATGGGCATCGATGCGGTCGACGGGGCCAAGCGTCTCGCCGGTCGTGGCATTGACCGCCACGACCTCGGCGCCCGCGCCGCCCTCATCCCAGCCGGCGCGCAGAATGCGGGCTGCGGCCTCCTCGAGCGCGGCGATGAGTTCCTTGGTGGTATCGAGCATGCGCCGCAAGTCGTCCGCGGTCGCGTTCTCCACATGAAAACCCGTGCTTGCAACTACCGGCACGCCAAAGCGCGTGGCCAGCGCCGCCGCAATATCGTGCGCCGGGATCTCGTCTCGATGACACGGAACGGCCAGGATGCTCACCGTCGCCGTACGGCCGGGCTCGGGGCGAGGAATGGCCTGCGCCGTGGCGCCCAGGTGCGCAAACTCCGGCGAGCAGGCGTACACCGCCATGCCTCGCGGCGTCACCGTCAACTGGGCCTCGAGCGCAAACTTGCCCTCGCCCACTACAACCTTTGTCGTGTGCATACCCATGGGATCTCCTGTCGCCCGCAATGTACCTGAGACCATCTTCGCCTGTATTGCGACTATACAGGCAAGCGCAGCCTGCGACAAAGGAGGCAGGCACCTGACACATTCTGTTAGAGTTGCAGGGATTGAATCCCGCTTATTCATGCGACATTGGAGTGACAACCTTGACCGCCGCAACCACGCCTAAAAGTAAGTCAACCGCCGCCGCGCTCTCCCCCGCGCGCACCAGGCTCTGCCTGGCGCTGCTCGTGCTGCTGGGATTCTCGCTCGGCTGCTCCGAGTTCGTGGTCATCGGCATCGAAAGTGACTTGGCGACGGAACTCGGCATATCGCTTGCCGCTGCGGGCCAGCTCATCAGCGTTTTTGCACTGGTCTACGCCATCGCGACGCCGGTGCTTGCGCTCAGCACGGGGCGCTTCCGTCGTTACCAGCTGCTCGTGTGCTACAGCATTATCTTTGTGCTCGGCAATCTGGTCATGGCGTTGGCGCCCAACTTCCAGGTACTGTTTATCTCGCGCATTGTCCTGGGATCCGTCTCGGGCGCACTGCTCGCCGTGGGCGTGACGTACATCCCCGAGCTGCTGTCCCCGCAGCAAACTTCGCTTGCCATCTCGGTCGTGTACGGCGCGTTTTCCGTGGCGATGGTCTTTGTGACCTCGATTGGCAAGTTTGTGGCCGACACGCTCGACTGGCACGTGGCCATGTACGGTACGCTGACCTTTGCCGTTTTGATCTGCGGAGCGCTCGTGGCGTTTATGCCGCGCGCCGGACAGACCGACGAACCCGCTACCTTCCGCGAGCAGGCGGGTCTGCTACGCGAACCGAGCATCATCACCGGCATGCTCATCTTTTTGTTTGGCGTGGGATCGGTCTATGTGTTCTACGGCTACGTGACGCCTTATCTTGAGCAGGTGCTGGGCATGGGCACTGTTCAGGCAAGCACCACGCTTATGGCCTACGGCGTGTTCTGCCTGGTCTCGAACATCTTGGGCGGATGGATCGACGCGCGCTTTGGCATGAAGGCGCTGCTTGTGACGTTTGTGCTGCAAGCTGCGGCGTTACTCGGGCTGTTTGCCGTGGGCGACACCATGCCGCTCGCGCTGGTCTTTGTCTTTAGCCTAGCGCTGCTCATGTACCTGTTCTCGGTGTCATGCATCACGCACTTTATGGACGTGGCGCGCAGCCGCCATCCCAAATCGATGGTACTCGCGAGCTCGGTAGAACCCATGGCGTTTAACGTCGGCATTTCGTTTGGCACCGCAGTGGGCGGCGCCGTGGTGAGCAGCGTTGGCATTGCCTACGTTGGCGCGGTTGGTGCCGCGTTCTCGCTTGTGGCCTGGGCGCTTACGCTGGTGACGATTAAGCTGGCTCGCTGGGAGCGCCACCGCGGGTAGCGCAATTGCAGCCAAAAGCCGCAGCACCGCCCACCATCTTTTGACCGTGTGGCGTTCGCTCCTGCAGCCATGCAACACGTCGTCTGCCGCCCAAGTCAGCATCTTTCCCGGCGCTATTTAACCACGCAAAACGCATCCTGTTAAGATTATCGCTATCGTTTTTCGCAATCTGAAAATCGATGGAATCGCAGGTAGAGCTTTCGTAGTCTGAAGTGGTCAATCCACACGAAAGGGGTTTACCACATGGACAAGAAAGCAGTTGTAATCGCCGGGGCCGGCAGCACCCACACTCCCGGCATCATCCAGAGCCTATTGCAGAAGAAAAACGAATTGCCGCTGCGCAAACTCGCCCTGTACGACATCGACGAGAAGCGCATGCATCTCGTCTACGACATCATGAAGCAGTTCATCGAGCAGGAAGCTCCTGACATCGAAGTTGTCGTGACGACCGATCCCGAAAAGGCATTCACCGATGTCGACTTCGTCTTCGCGCAAATCCGCCAAGGTGGCCTTCAGATGCGTCGCCAGGACGAGCGCATCCCTCTCAAGTACGGTTGCGTGGGACAGGAAACCTGCGGCGCCGGCGGTTCGATCTCCTATGGCATCAGGTCCATCCCCGGCGTCTTCGACCTCGTACGCTACGCCAAGAAATACAGTCCAGACGCCTGGATCCTCAACTATTCCAACCCCGCCGCAGTTGTCGCCGAGGCCACACGTCGCGAGTTTGGCAACGACCATATCCTTAACATCTGCGATATGCCCACGGCTATCTTGCTCTCGTACTCTAAGATGCTCGGACTTCCCAGCTGGCGCGATATCGACCCCATGTATTTTGGACTCAATCACTTTGGCTGGTTTACCAAAATTTACGACAAGCAGGGGCGCGATCGTCTGCCGGAGCTCCGCCAGATGATTCTCGAGCACGGCATGGCCGTGAGCGACAAGCATCACAAGGACAAGGACTGGATGCACACCTGGGGTCAATACGTCAAGATTGTGAAGGACTATCCCGAGTATCTGCCCAACAGCTACCTGCAGTACTACCTGTACTCCAAAGACATGGCAGATGACATGGACCCCAACTGGACGCGCGCCGACAACGTCATCAACGGACGCGAGAAAGAGATGTTTGCCGAGCACGACAAGTACCTGGCAGATCCCGCCAATTACAAGAGCCCCGTACAGAGCTTCACGGTCTTTGGCGACTTTATCGTCGACGCAGCCGCCTCTATCGCCTACAACAAGTGCGAACGTTATCTCGTAATCGTCGAGAATAACGGCGCCATCCCCAATCTGCCCGACGACGCCATGGTCGAGGTCCCCGCCTACCTGCGCTCTTGGGGCCCCGAGCCCATCAGCCAGCCTGCTATCCCCACCTTCTACAAGGGGCTTATCGAAGAGCAGAATGCCAGTGAGAAGCTCGCCGTCGACGCATATTACGAGCATTCCTACCAGAAGGCGCTCGAAGCCATCGCAATCAACAAGACCGTCCCTTCGACTACCGTCGCGCGCCAAATCCTCGACGACCTGATCGAAGCGAACGGCGATTATTGGCCGACCCTGTCCTAACTCCCCGCGCATCGAAGGAACATCATGAAAGAAAGCAAGCTCTACAGCGAGTTCCAGAGACTCGGCAAGGTGCTCATGGCGCCGGTCCTCCTCCTGCCCGTTTCCGGCATTTTGGTCGGCCTGGGCTCCGCCCTTTCCAATGCTAACCTCATCTCGCTCTGCCCGTTTTTGGGCACCGAGCCGATGGTGATCTTTAGCACGCTCATCAAAGCAGCCGGCAACGTTATCAATGGTAACATCTCGGTTCTCTTTGCGATCTGCATCGCTTACGGTTACGCCAAGGCCGAGAAGGCGACCGCCGCACTCTCGGGCTTCATCGGCTACATGACCATGAACACGATCATGGGTCAGCTACTTATCCTGCTGGGCACCATCGATCCCGCCAACCTGCAGACCGGTCAGAACGCCATCCTGGGCGTAACCACACTCGACACCGGCGTATTCGGCGGTATCATCATCGGCTTGGTAGTCGCGTGGATCCACAACCGATTCTATAAGGTGCAGCTTCCGCCGGTGCTCGGTATCTTCAACGGCACACGCTGCGTCCCCGCCCTCACCGTTGTTTTCGCAAGCCTAGTGGGCGTTGCGCTCGCCTTCGTGTTTCCGTTTGTGCAAACCGGCCTAAAGGCCGCCTCGACACTCATCGATTCCACCGGGGTGTTTGGCGCGTTCATCTATGGCTTCTCCGAGCGCATGCTTCTGCCCTTCGGCCTGCATCATTTCATCTACCTGCCGTTTTTCTTCACTTCTTTGGGCGGTAGCATCCAGGTTGACGGCCAGACCGTCGAGGGTGCTGTCAACATCTACAACGCCATGCTCAACACGCCCGGCATGATGTACGACATCGACATCTCAAAATACGTCATGAACGGCAAGGTGCTGTTCGCCATGTGCGGCCTGCCCGCGGCGGCGCTCGCCATCTACCACTGTGCCCGTCCCGAGAATAAGAAGAAGGTCGGCTCCCTCATGATCGCCGCCGTTATTCCGGCCGCCATCATGGGCATAACCGAACCGCTCGAGTACTCCTTCCTCTTTGTAGCGCCCGTACTCTACGTGGTCCACGCCCTGCTGTGCGGCATCGCGTATGTACTCACCTACCTAGTACAGTTCAATGTGCCCGGACCTTCCGCCTTCGGCGGACCGCTCCTCTCGTGGATCTTCAACGGCATCATGAACGCCGATAAAGGCTCCAACTGGTTCTGGCTTATTCCGCTCGGCATCGCTTACTTCGGGATCTATTACGTGCTGTTCCGCACCTTTATCAAGAAATTTGACCTCAAAACCCCGGGCCGCGAGGATGATGACACGCAGGCAGCGGATGACACGTCGGCCATCGACTCCAAAGCACCTGTCCAGGTAAGCGAGCTCATCCCGCAGATCGTGGAAGCCGTGGGCGGCGCCGATAACATCTCGGGTGTCAACGCCTGCTTCACTCGCCTGAGGCTCAGCCTCAAAGACACCGCCCTGGTCAAGGACGATAGTGTCTTCACCAAAGACCTCGGCGCCAGCGCCATCGTGCACGTTGGCGGCGGTGTTCAGATCGTTTACGGCAATAAAGCTTCTGTCTACAAAGTCGAAATGAGAGAATACTTGGGCATGGAATAAATCCGTCCCATAGCTTCACCACAATGCTCCGGAGATGGCATATCCGCTCCGGGGCATTATTGTTTGGAGTGATTTGAATGTCGATGTACGAGGTCTATTCGAACCTCAGGTCTTGTATCGAAGACGTCGAGAAGGGCGGCAGCCTTGACGCCCACATCGCACTCTACGCCCTTTCCCATCACGACGAGGTCCCAGAGCTCTCAATAGAAGAACTTGCCCGCGCGTGCAATACATCGCCCGCGACCATCTCGCGCTTCTGCAGGCGCGTAAACGGCTCGAGCTTTCGATCGTTCAAAGAGCAAGTTGACGACTTCAACGCTTGGCTCCAGCGTGAGACAACCGAGGCAAGGGCTCATAAGCAAATCGATATACCCTGGTATTTCGATATCGTAGAGACCTCTTTGCTTGAAACAAAACGCCTGCTCACTGAGGATCGACTCGAGCAGGCCGTTGACTGGCTTCTCGATGCGCAAAATGTCTACGTATACGGAAGCTCATTCTCCAATCTCGCCGCCCGCTCACTCTGCGAAAAGCTGAGCCGCGTAAACCGACTGTGCTTTTCATTTGGCTCCGTCAAGGGACAGGAGACGTCGCTCTGTCTGCTCCAACCCGACGATCTAACCATCTTTGTATCGTTCTCAGGGAAGACGAGCCACATCTTCAATCTTTACGTTGAGGCCAAGCGGCGAGGTTGCCGCGTTATTTGGATATCGAGCAACATGGCATTCGATAACAACGGGGCGCGCGAGCTCTTGCTACCCGTGAGCGCGGAGTCACTCAGCGAGTACTCGACCGCCTTGGTTGAGGGCATGAGCCTACAAAGCGCGGTTAACGCTCTGTATATCAGCTGTGCAAATCGACTTCGGGCGCAGCGCTAGCCGCAAACACGCTAGAACCGAAAAAAACGCACCTCACCGTCGCAAGGCGTCCGAATACACGATAGGCAGCGCCAAAAGAGAGCAGCGAGCACGTCATGTACTTGCCCATTCGCCCCAAAACAGCACAGGTCGGCGCCCGATTGAAGGATCGGGCGCCGACCTGTATTAATCTTGATTGTGTGTTTGAGTCGTTTACTCCATGCCCAGCAGCTCGCGCATCTGGGTTGCGTAGTTAGATGCCATGTTACCGTAGACAATCTGCACGCCGCCGTTGACATGCACGATGCCACGCGCTTCGAGCTTTTCGGTAAACTCGGCGTCATCAACCACCTTGTCACAGTCATTGAGCTGAATGCGCAGACGGGTGAAGCAGGCCTCGACAGACTTAATATTGTTGTCGCCGCCCACTGCCTCAACGATGGCGGGAATGAGGTCGCTGATCACAGTCTTGGGAGCCTTTGCGGCCTCATCGTCGGACTCTTCCTCGCGGCCGGGGGTCTTAAGGTCCTTCTTAAGGATGATGAACTTGAAGACGAAGTAGTACACCACGAAGTAGATGGGGCCGAGGAACAGGATAACCTGCCAGTTGGAGCCCTTGGCTGCACCCATAATGCCGTTAAAGATCAACGACAAGAGCGGGCCGCCAAAGGATGCGGAACCGGCCACGTTGAACTGCAGGATATAGGTCAGCGCATAAGCAAGACCAGCCATGAGAGCGTGGAACACGTAGAGGATGGGCGCGATAAACAGGAAGGAGTACTCGAGCGGCTCGGTAATGCCGGAGAGGATGCAAGGCACCACAATGGCAATCATGAGCGCTGCGGTCTTCTTCTTGTTCTTGGAAAGCGCCGTCTTGTAGAAGGCGAGTGCAGCGCCGGGCAGGCCGAACATGGCGAAGATAACCTTGCCGTTCATGACAAAACGGCTGACCTCGATGTTAAACGGCGTGCTGGGAGAGCCCAGGATCGCGTTGTAGATATTGATAGCGCCCTGAACAGTCTGGCCGTCGATAGTCTCGACGCCACCGAGCGACGTGAAGAAGAACGGCAAATAGACAAAGTGATGCAGGCCAAAAGGCAGGAGCATGCGCTCGCCGGCGCCGTAGACAAACGCACCAAAGGCACCCGTAGTCTTGATGAACTCGGACAGCGCGCCGAGAGCGTTCTGAATAAACGGGAAAACAAAGGACATGACCAATGCGAGGATGCTGCATGAGAGCAGCGTCACCGCCGGGATAAAGCGCGTACCGTTGAAGATGGAGAACACGGCAGGCAGCTCAATCTTGTAGTAACGGTTATGCAACCATGCGACGATTGCACCCACAAGAAGACCGCCGATAACGCCAGTGTCGAGCGTGGTAATACCGAGGATCGTGCTCTGGCCCGTCGTAAGATTCGCGGGATCGATAACGCCAGTCGCCGTAAGGAACGTGCCCATCACGGAGTTCATGCACATGTAGCCCAAAAAGCCACAAAGCGCCGCGGTGGCCTTCTCGGACTTGGCGAAGCCATAGGCGAGACAAATCGAGAAGATAACCGGGATGTTGTTCATAACGATGCTGGCAGCGGCCTTGAGAATCGAAAAGAAGATCGCAAAGCCCGGAGCAGCAAGCCAGGGAACAGCTGCCGTAAGGGTGGGGCTGGTAAAGGCATTGCCAAAGCCCTGAAGGATGCCGGCGATTGGCAGGATCAAGACAGGCGTCATGAGGACTTTGCCCAGGCGCTGGAACTTTGCCAGCAGCTCATCTTTGTTCATGGGATACCCCTCTTAAAGAAACGGGGCGTGCAGCTCTACAGCCCACACGCCCCATAACAGTTATCAAGCGCTATGGAACTAACTACTTAAGCTCCGGCCAGTAATCCTTATTGGCCTCGATGAGCTTGTCGAGCACTTTGCGAGCCTTCTTGGCGTCACCGACCAGACGATTAAGCGTGAGTGCCTGCAGAGCCTTCTCGTAGGAACCCTCCATCCAAGCCTCAACAGTCAGGCGCTCATAGGCGTACTGGTTCTCCATAAGGCCGCGATAGAAGGTACCGATCTTGCCAACAGCATAGGGCTGCGGGCCATTGGCGCCCACGCTTGCCGCGACCTCGACCATGGCGTCATCGGGCATACCCTCGATAATGCCGTTGTTGGGCACAATGACAATGAAGGTCTTGTTGGTGTTGCGATAAATGGCCGAGGTGATTTCCACGATCATATCGCCATGAGCGTCGTTTTGCACAACCGAGGAGTTCTTTGCGGTGCCGACTTTGGCAACACGCTCGCACTCGGCGAACACGCGCTTCTCACGGCCGTTGATAACCTCGTCGGAGCGAGTGTAGTCGGGGTCGAGGTGAGCGACCTTGTACTCGGGATACAGATAGTACTGCAGATAAGTGTTGGGCAGATAGTCGGGGAAGTCCTCGAGCATGTCCTTGACCATGGCGTAGGTATCAAGCCAGGACTGGTCACGCTGCTCGGCATCGGCAGGAAGGAAGCCGTTCTTCTCCGTGTACTCCTTAATCTGCGGGACGAGGTCATGACCCTCTTCATCGTAGATGTGCTTGAACCAACCGAAGTGATTGAGGCCGAAGTACACGGGCTCCGTCTTGCTCATATCGCGACCGAGCAGGCGACCGTAAGAGCGCATGAGGTTGACAGGCTGGTCGCAGATGTTGAGGACGCGATGCTCATCGGGCAGGACGCGCTCGAGACCATATGCCACAATAGCAGCCGGGTTGGTGTAGTTGATAATCCACGCCTCCGGGCTATGAGCGCGAACGTCGTTGACGATCTCAACCATGTCATGCATGGAGCGCATACCGTAAGCCATGCCGCCAGGGCCCACCGTTTCCTGGCCGATGATTCCCATATGCAGCGGAATCTTCTCGTCCTTGCTACGCATCTCGTAGCCGCCGGTACGAATCTGGCAGAGCACAAAGTCGACGTCGGTGTAAGCCTCGTCCTTATCGGTGGTGTAACCAAACTCCACACCGGGCTCCTCCTCGGCGAAGAGGATCTTGCCAAACTCGCCGATCGGACGCTGACGCTCGGCATCGATGTCATAGAGCATCACGCGGTTCAGCGGCAGAATGTCCATGTGCTTGGTCAGGGCTTTAAGAATGCCAGGGCACCACGTGGAGCCGCCGCCAACGATCACAATATTGAGCTTATCCTTCATGTTCCGTCCCTCCAGGGTTGGCTGATCGGTGTTCTCGAAGACCTTGGGCTCCGCGGTTGTCCTCGGCTTGCTTCGTTTCGATTGATATTTTGCGACATAAGGTCATTTGCGAGTCCCCGTGTGAGCCAATGCGAAACGGGGACACATGATTTCGCTCACGACACAGATATGTGTAGGCAAACACGCGCGTTTGCCCAGTTCATAGGCAATAGGCAATCTTGACCGATTACCGATTTCTCTCCTGGCTACACAAAGCGGTACCATATGTACGACGAGGTGCGAGGGGCTGAAACATCTTATGAAAGATCAAGAATCTTTTTATGATCATGTGCGAGCTGGCGAGAGCAAGCTCAACGATCTCGAAAGCGAGATCATGCGCTACATCATCGAGCTGCGTGATGATATTGACGATGTCACGCTTAAGAGCGTTGCTGAACGGTTCTTCGTCGCTCCCAATACAATCGTCAGGCTTGCCCATAAGCTTGGCTTCTCGGGGTTTACGGAGCTCAAACAATCGTATTCCGCCTCGCTCGACCGCAATCGATTCACAATCGAGACACTTCCGCTCGACACCCAGCTCGTACAAACAAAAGACCTGCTTAACGACCGGGTCATCGACTCGGTTGTAAGCCTTATCCAGGACGCCTCGCATATCGTGTTCTTCTGCTCGGGCTTTTCGAAATACCCGTGCCTCGAGATGGCTGAAAAGCTCAAAATAATGGGCAAGAATACCGACACGCTTAGTGAACGCCACGTCATGAGGCATTACGCAGAACTCCTCGGCAAAAACGACCTGGTCTTCAGCGTTTCCGTAAGCGGCGAGACGCAGGTGTCTATTGACGCTACATCGATAGCCAAAACGCGCGGATGCAAGGTCGTCACGCTCACCGGCTTTTCTCGAAATTCTCTCTCGAAACTAGCCGACTACCCTATCTACACCGTGCAAAAAGAAATCCGCTTGGGCAGCATGGACCTCGACAGTCGATTGATGTTCTATTACGTTTTCGAATTGATATTTGAGCGCTACTTCAAGCTGGCCAAGAAATAAAACTTGGCATGCGCCCGGCTTCGACTCTTTAGCAGCCCTCTATATGAAAGGTATCGTTCTATGCAACGCGTACTGTTTATCTGCCATGGGAACATCTGCCTCTTTGTATTCAAATCCGTCCACATTGGCATAAAGGGCGAAGAAAGAATACGTATTATATAAGGTACCGAAGAATTTGCGGCGAACTTCCTCCACTCCGTCTACGTCAAACTTCAGGTTGTCCCATGGTGAAGAGTTGGTTATCATGTACCAGCGCAAGGGGTCGGAACCGTATTTTTCGATGGTTGAGAACGGGTCTACGGCATTGCCCAAACGTTTGGACATCTTATTGCCATTCTTGTCGAGCACCAGACCATTTGAAATCACAGCCTTATAGGATATGCTGTCGAACACCATTGTTGCGATGGCATGTAGTGTAAAGAACCAGCCACGTGTCTGGTCCACACCTTCTGCTATGAAATCGGCAGGATATACCTGGTGGCTGTCAAGCAACTCTTTATTCTCAAACGGATAGTGTATCTGTGCATACGGCATGGAACCGGAGTCAAACCATACGTCAATCAAGTCTGATTCGCGTTTCATGGGCTTTCCGCCTTTGGAAACGAGAATAAT
>CALEXE010000142.1:0-13474 GCA_937925265.1 uncultured Collinsella sp.
CCCCGGCGCACGCCCAAGATGCAGCAACGGTGAGATCTGCTTTCTCTGTAAATCATCTGAATTGGTTAAATATTCCAGTGCAGCCGGTCTCATCGCGCTGCGCTCGGTCCATTCTGCGCTCGACCTGTCCAAGTTCGAGCCCGACGGCTTCCGTATGCCGAATTGGGAGGAAGAACTGGGAGAGTATTCGTCCTCGTTGACTGGGATTTTGCGACATTATTAAAAGTTTTCGGGGTGTCGCTTCATATGATGTGTATCACGGGTTTCAGCAATCGTTTTCTACTTATGTTGTCAAATATAGTAAATAACGTTTGATTGGGTTGATGGTTAGGGAGGACTCTTCCAAAGTGCCTCCTCAGCTCAATCCCTTTATAGGTTGTACTCATCTTCTATTTCACACGTTTACTCTTAGATTGGATTGTTTTGTATGTTACCAAAGGACAAAGTCGCACTTTCGACTTGGTTTTCGTATCATAACTATGGAACGGCGTTACAGGTAACCGCTTTGTATCATTTATTAAGCGAGCTTGGAAAAGACGTTGATGTTGTAAATTATATCCCTGTCGGTAAGTGCATAAATAGACCAGACTATAAAGGCGTTGGCCCGTATTTCTGCGAGCTAATTAGTAAGGCATTTAATAAGGTCTTTAATAGGTCGTATGCCCCAGCATCTCGTGAAAAGTTATTCGATGCGTTTCTTGATGAGCATTTGTCCTTTACAGCTGAGTGCTTGATACAGCCTGATTTTGAGCGATTGAACGATTACTACGATATTTTTGTTTGTGGTAGTGATCAGATTTGGAATCCGTCTTTTTACAACTCTCGTTATTTTTTTGATTATGTTTCAGATAATCGAAAAAAGGTTTCCTATGCACCTAGTGTTGGGAATTCTAAGGTTGACGACGAAGACGTCGCTCGTTGCATGAAGAAGCTCTGCAGCAGGTTTGATGCGCTTTCTACGCGTGAGGAATCTGGCAGTAAAATCGTATCTGAGCTTACGGGGAGGGATGTCGAAACCGTAATTGATCCTACCTTGTTGATGAGTTCTTCTGACTGGAATAGTCTCACCGGAGAAGCGGTTGCGCCTTCGGAGCCCTATATGCTTGCATATATGCTGGGTTATAACAAAGACCATTGGAAAAGGGTCTACGAGTTGGCTTCTTTGCTCGACTTGCCGGTTCGCATTATTCCTGTGTTTAAGAGAGATCTTAAGAGGGGAGGCTGTATCACGGATCCTGTTGGCCCCGCGGAATTCGTATCGCTAATTGCGAACGCGAGCTACGTATGCACGGATTCTTTCCATGGCGTTGCCTTCTCAATTAATCTCAACCGTGATTTTTGCGTATTTGAGAGATTCAAACGAGGAGCCTCTGGTAGCCAGAATTCTCGCATCTACAACATTCTTGATAAGATGAGTCTCCAGGCAAGGCTTGCTCTCGATGGTGTTTCGAATGAGGAGCTTATTAACAAAATTGAATGGACAGAGCCCAATAATCTGCTTTTGGCTCAACGTGAGCATTCGCTTAATTGGTTGAAAAACGCGCTTGCCCTTGAGCCCTCTTTTGACAATGTCAAAAACAGCATAAAGAAAAATCGCTCGCTTTGCTGCGGCTGTGGTGCTTGCGAGGTTGCTTGTCCGGTTGACGCGATTTCCATGAAGCTTGATGAAGAAGGCTTTTGGAGGGCGAATGTTAACGAGGATAAATGTATCTCGTGTGGTAAGTGCCGTAAAGCATGTCCGTTAATCCACCATGAGAACGCCTTGCCCGTGGAGCAAGGAAAGCTGTATTCATTTAAAACGCAAGACGTGTCTCAGCTTATGCATTCCTCGAGTGGTGGCGCTGGAGCGGCGATTGCGGCCGCTGCCTCTTCCGATGGCGCGTATGTACTCGGCTGTGCCTACGAAGACGGCCGTGGAGCTGTAGGTAAGCTGGTGAGCCCCGGTGATTCCGAGGGACTCTCTAGTCTTGCGGGAAGTAAATATACTCAAGAGGAAGTGCGCGATGAGCTCAAGCATGCTGCTGACTGCGGTGGCCAATTGTTTGTTTTCGGCACTCCATGTCAGATTCAGGCTGCGCGTAATCTCTTTAGCGGGCATGAAGATGTTACCTATGTTGACTTTGTTTGCCACGGAGTCCCTTCTCGTCATCTTCTAAGCCGTTATTCGGATTGGCTTAACCGTTGTTATGGCCTCGATCCGCAAAAGCTGCATGTCAATTTTCGATACAAACCCCGAGGTTGGAGAGAGAGATATATATATACGAGCGATGGCTCCTCTGAATCTTGTCGTAGCCAACACGAGGACCCTTACTTTCTTTTGTTTGAGGCTGGGCAGTGCTACGGTCAGTCATGTTATGAGTGCCCGTGGAGGGCAACAAGCGCCGCCGATCTTCGAATGGCAGATTACTGGGGCCCTCGATTCTCCAAAGATGAGACGGGCGTCAGCATGCTTCTTGCTTCGACCGAGCGTGGCGAGAAGATCATCGCTGATCTCAGGCAAGCTGGAGCTGTTTCTGAACAGCCTTTCTCTGACTATAACAAGTATCAACAGACCAAGAACTTCCGTATGCCTGTGTTCCGAGATGTGCTAATTGACGCTCTATCCGATCCGTCTTCTAACATCCAAGACATAAGTGATCAATTTGCTTTGCCTGTTGCTCAGGAACGGAAGGCTATGAGGCGGCTGAATCCCTTAAAGGAGATCGCCAAAAAGATTCTTAAGAGAGGTTAGTGTATGGCGAAAAAGCGTAATAAAGAGCTCGCGGTTAATGCGGGGCTTTTCGCCATTAGCTCTTTCGGCTCAAAGGCAATTTCATTTTTGCTTTTGCCGCTTTACACTGCGGTTCTTTCGACCGGGGATTACGGCACTGTAGACCTTATGAACAGCACTGTCAGCCTTCTGGTGCCGTTACTTACGTTAAATATCCAGGATGCCGTATTGCGGTTCGGATTGGGTAAGGATGCCGATCCGAAAGAGATTGTCTCTGTTGGACTTCGTATGGTAGCGGCAGGAGGGACTGTCCTGCTTTTGGTTGTCGCCGCGCTGCATTTTCTCGGCATCTTGCCTGTCGATGGGATTTATTGCGTATTCCTTGTAGGAATGTTTTACCTCTCTGCGCTATCCAACGTGGTCACTATGTATGTAAAGTCGCAAGACCACGTGCGTTCGCTTGTTGTAAGCGGGCTTGGAAACACGCTTATCATGAGCGTGTCAGCGGTTCTGCTGCTTGTCGTTTTTAAGATGGGCGTACTCGGCTACATGCTCTCGATGGCGCTTGGTTATCTGTTTTCTGTGCTGTATCTGTTTTGGGCGGGAAAGGTTTGGCAGTGTTTTGGGGTCGATATTCGGTCCGGCCTCATGCGCTCTATGATTGCTTTAAGTGCTCCTCTCGTTGCAAACAGCATCGCATGGTGGATTAATGATGTCAGCGACCGTTACGTTGTTACTTTGATTTGTGGTGCTGCAGCAAACGGTCTTTACGCAGTTGCCTATAAAATCCCTTCGATTTTGTCGACGCTGCAGTCTATCTTTTATAATGCATGGGCAATTTCCGCAGTTAAGGAGTTTGATCCCCAGGATTCTGATGGCTTTCTCGGGACGACCTATGAACTGTATTCCGGTGCAATTGCCATTGCGTGCTCAGTCATCATGTTGCTGGATATACCGCTGGCTCGAATTCTCTATTCGAACGACTTCTTTGATGCCTGGCGTTATGTTCCCCTATTGTTGGTCGGAGTTATGCTCAATGGCCTTTCTCTTTTTGAAGGGTGTTTATTTACTGCGGCTCGAAAAACAAAGGCAGTTTCTTGGACTACCGTAGTGGGGGCTACCGTTGGTATTGCGACCTGCATCGGCTTGACTCTGATAATAGGGGCCCTTGGCGCTGCCGTTGCGACCGTTGTAGGATATTTGGTTACTTGGTCAACAAGAACTGTAGTGATGACGCGCTACATTGCTCGAATTAAGGTTTCGTGGCAACTTGAGATTGCAACTCTTCTGGCTTTAATCCTCCAAGCTCTTTTGGCAATGCAATGGGGCATGCAATTAATCCAAGTACCTATTCTTGCTGCAGTCGTGTTTCTGCGTCGTCGTCAGCTCATGAGCATTTGCGATTTTGTTCGCAAAAAGGTCGCTAGTTGATAGGTGATGTTTCATTGTTCGCTGACTTCACTTACTTAGGATCTGCGAACTTGCGCTTGTAGGAATACTGCAACGAATCATCGCTGGATGAATTGGTTTATAGCATTTTAGATGCCGTCAATGGGCAACGTTATAAGCTCTTTGGCCTTTGTGAGGGTTGGAGAATTTTTCTGGACACCTGTGTAATCGTTGATCGTGCGTTTACTCGCAAGAAAAAATCGAGCCAGAAATTGCTTGGGCACTTAATGGGGCGATTGGGGGATAAGGGTGCTAGACTGATTCTCCCCGAGGTCATTCAACTCGAGTTGGAAAAGGTTCTGCGCGGTACCCGTTTCGGCTGTTCGCCCCGCCACCGCACAGCTGGTCTGCCTCGGCGTCCCTCACGGCGTTCACGTCTGCTCGGTGAGTCTGCGAAACAGCTCCTGCATGAATATGTCGCCGTCGTCGAAACGGGGCATGGCGTGTATGTCCGGCGTCGGGTCTAACAAGATTTCCGCAGCGGTCTTCGTACTTTCTCAGAACCTGTTGTTGTGGTGATTTGAGATTCTAGAACGAGGGCCGTTCTTCGTTAAACGGGCGCTGGGGCGTCACCCTTACGCCAACATTTCCGACGCGATCATTCTTTAATTCTTGCTGCGATTATGGAAGGGCTTTGTTTGTAAACGGTTCGAGAAAACTAAAGTAGAATTATTTTACGTTCATTGTCTGGTGCATGACGTTTTATCAATGTTGATTAATTGGCTTCATGTTGAGGCGTCTAATTGATGGGAAACGCTGTGCTTCAGGAATTATTTGGACCTTTGTCGAACGACTTGAACGCATTGGCAGATCTTGCGACTGCTGTCGCTCTTTTTGCTGCAATCGCTTCTTATCGGCTTGCTGTTAAGCAGATGCGTAACGATAGCTATATAAAAGCCTCTGAATGGTCCATTAATTTTGCCGATACTTTTAGGGCCGAAGTTCTGCCCAGGATGAAGCTATTCAGCTTCGTCTCTTCCGAAGTCTCCATTTATGCTCAAGCCGTTATGAGCCTATCGGTTCATTCTTTAAAGTCGTTTTCCGAAAAAAGAATTCATCTCCATAGCCGGTACGTCAAGTTCGAACGTTAAACAAGGTTTGCTATCTTACTTGGCAAACAGTGAAAACCTTGAAAAGGCTGCCAGTAAGTATGCAGAGCTCGCAGAATTACATCCAACTATTTTTACGCCTGTCGATCGAGCCTCCATTGATAGCGAAACGTTTGCTTTACTTTTTAATAAAACGCTTACGGAGTTATCGAATTATCTGGAACAGCTGTCATTAATGGTTAATAGTGGGTTGGCTAATGAGGAGGTTCTATACCCGTCGTTTCATCGGCCTTTTTTCAGGGCCGTTAATTACGTCTTTCCCTTTTTGTGCTCCGTGAACAATGGCAGGGAAGTTGGGAATTACAGCTATACCCATATTGTTAAACTGATGGAAATATGGGGCGAGCGTGAACGTGAGATCGATCGTGGGGTTCAGACTTATCAGTTAAAAATTGATAGGGGCTATGAAATAAACAAAGAGATCGGACTAAAGGTTCAGGAGCCGTCGGCTGTTTCTAAACTGAGCTCAATAATCGTCGGTATATTCAAGAACAACAATTAGCAATGGGTGGATAATAATAGCTCCAGTTCATGACTGGAGCTGAAACTGAAAACATATTGTGTGGCCTGATTCACGAACTTTAACGTTTGCTAACTAATGGTTATATGGAATACCCTCGACTTCTTCTTCCATATTTTCCTCCACTATTTATCTATAGCGTGTGCGAGTGATAACTGCGTACATGACCATCCTTTCTAGTAGTGGGCCAATTGCTGGGTTGCCGTCTTGGCTTTCTCTTATAACGCCCAGCGAGCTTTCTATTGAATGGGATCCGATGGGCTGTTGGCTAATAGCTAACTGTTCTCGGACACTCTCATATTTGAAATCTAGCCAGCGCTTGAGGCAATGATAATAGTTGTACGTTACTTTTTGTGAGTAAAGTAGTTTAATTGCTTTGAGGAAATCGGCGGACAGCATCTATCAACCGCTGGTAGATTTTCGATGACAAAAGCGTTGACAGTTTTAAGAAACCGGCTTCGCTTTCGATTGGTCAGCTTGGGTTCAGTCTAGTGTTTCTGTTAAGTTAGATTCTCGTGAAGGAGCTTGGCCGTCTACTGCCTGATCGCACCGGTGCCGCCTTACTGCTATCGGTCCATTCTTTATAAAGGCGCCTATGCTCGCACGCTGAGAGCAGCGGTAATATTGCTGCTATGCGTACAGAAAGGACTGTGTCGTAAAGCAGAGAGGGGCTTACGATGGCGAAGATTACCGGTATTACGTGCAACCACGTTAAGGGGATTAACCATCTTGACGTGCCATGCGATTTTTACCCGAACAAGCCTAACTTTCTTGTGGCGCCTAACGGGTCGGGTAAGTCTTCGCTTGCGACGGCGTTTGCATCCCTTAACACCAGGCGGCTAAAATTGGCAGACGCGGATCGTTATAACGGGGAGGACTGGGACGACACCTCCTTGTCCGTGACTTTTGACGATGACGTGACATTAAGTGCTAATGCTGATTCGAATGAAATTGCGAGTAGGGTAGACGTGCAGGTCGTCCGCTCGGGATTGTTCGCAAATATGACGAACCGCCGGGTGGGGCCAAGGGTTCTCAGTCAAACGAAGATGAGCGTTCAACAGTGCGTTCTGTACGAGAAGGTGCCAGCCACTGTCCGCTTGAACTATTCAGTCACTGCGGAGCGACAGAAATATGCGTCGATCTTACGCGGGAGAATGGATAACCTTGCCGAGGCATTCAAGAGCTATGAGTTCCTTAGCGAGCTACTCAGCTGCGATGCCGCTTTTAAAACGACTGAGGGTTCCCGATACGCTGCAGCAATCAATAATTTCTTCAAGGGCGTTATTTCGCTCGAAACGGGCATGGGCGGGGATATTAGTGAGGATGAAGTTCTCAGTTATATTTCTTTTGTAAAGCCACTGAGTTCAATCAAGGAAATCCTTGATCGTTGGTATCCCGAGAAGGGGGATATCTCGAACTACCTGAATGCGATACAGGTCAATAGGTTTATCGAGAAGAGGCGTAACGAGATAAAGGAAGCCTGTTCATATCTTCGATTCCGTAAGATTAAGGATGATATCAATGAGATGCTCCATTTGCTGAACAGAACCAGGTATGGGGTCGTGGCTAAAGTCAGGAACCATCAGCTCGTCGTTGATTTCCCCGATTGGGATGAGGCCTCTAACGGCGAGATTGACGTACTCCAGCTGTGTGTTGCACTATTTCGAGCAAGGGCGAAGTTTGGTGAGAAAGAAAACGCTCTATTGCTTATCGATGAGGTTTTCGATTACCTTGACGATGCCAATCTGCTTGTCGCCCAGCACTTCCTGCTGGAGATGATGAAGCAGTTCAAGAATTCCGGGAAGAACCTCTATGTCATCATCTTGACTCATCTTGACCCAGGACTCTTTAAGAGTTTTCGTTTCAAAAGCTTCCATACCTCATACATTCCTAATTCAGGTCGTGATTCTGTAAATGGGTGTTTGAATAAGCTGCTCGTTGACAGAAATAGGTGTAAGAAGGAGCTCTCTGATATTTATAATTCGGTCTCCTCCCATTACCTTCATTTCTCTGAGTGTGACACAGTCTCTGATAACGTCTTGGAATACATCGCTAAACAGGGGATTGAAGATGAGCTGAAGAGGCCTTCATCGTTTCGGAGTGTTATGGAGGCAAAGCTTGGCGACTACTTCTCTGGAAAGTCCTTTGCTCCATCGGAGGTGTGCTGTGGCATCAGGTTGGCTGTCGAGAGGCTCGGTTATGAGAGGCTGGCGGCAGATGATAAGCCTGGATTTCTGGAAATTAATACAGGGACCGAGGACAGGCTTCGATATGCGAGTGAGCATGGCGTTGATGTGCCAGAGACATTCCACCTGTTGGGCTCCATATACAACAGCTGCATGCATCTCTCCGGGAGGCCAGGCGAAACAGAGCTCGTCCAAAGAGAGCTAGGGAATAACATCATCAGACACATGATTGAGGTGTCGTTGAAGGAATTCGGCTGGGCATAGTTGGTTGTTTAATAGGTCGGAAGTGATTTCATGACACAGGCTGAATACTACATTGCGAGAATCGATGAGGCGCTACGCGCGTATGACGACCGTTCTGCGGGTGATCTTGTTAAGGAAATCATTGCCGTTTTTTCGAGCGCCGATTCGTTATTAATTTTGGGGCTTGATAGGGATAAGAGTAGGGCGATCGTACCTGGCCAGGTGGTCAGATACGATAATAAAGGTGATTTGAAGAAGCTTCGGGGAAAACTCCTTGTCCAGATAGAGTCTGAGCGTAAGAATCTGAAGTGTGATCCATTTTTTCTCGCTCTCGCATCTGTCGACGAAGATATTGATGAGTGCAATCGTCTAATTAGCAGTGGAAACGATGACGATCGTCGACGCTGCGTCGATCGTATGGTTCGGGTTTACGAGGTCGATATTAAGAACTTTGCCGTTGGCCTGAGTGGTTACGGGTTCGGCTCAGAAGAAGAGGATTTGCGTGATGATCTGGAGCTTATACTGGGTCACCTTAGGCATTACAGGGCTAAAATCGCTCTCGAGTCTGTGTCGGGAAGTATGAACACTGTGAATATTCAGGCTAGCGCTGTTAACCAGAATAGTGTGACGAATGTGCTGACTATTACTCAGGTTGCCGAGCAGGTCCAATCTATCCCGGAAAACGTTTTGAACGACGACCTTAAAAGAGAGCTAAAGTGCCTACTTCTCGATTTGGAAGCAGTCAAGAACAAGCCTAAGAAGGAAGCGGAAAGTCGCTTACAGAAAGTTCTTGCTTGGATGTCTGACAAGGGAGTTGACGTTGCGATAGCTGCTCTTCCTTACATTGTAAGCTTCATTGGCACGTTAGTATGATGCGTTACGAATGGTGGCTTTCAACGGTTAGATAACTTCGCCTATTGATCAATGCTCGAACGGTATTTCTTTCTTTGGAGGAATTTCTTTGGCGGACTTAGTACATGTGTTGCCGATTCAATCGGTTAGTGCCGAAGGCTGCGATGCACTTTCAAAGATTGAGTTACTTGAAGGCGATTCTGTCATCAAAATGAAAGAGTACTCCGATGTCGTGCGTTCTTTCTGGGAGGTCAATCAGCTTTATGAACAATTTCGATGGAACTACAGCGAATTGAGGCGTTTGGTTCCATGCGACCGGTCTGACATCTTGTCCGAGGGCTTTGCCGGCGGACGTTTTGGTGAGAGGATTGTTGTAAACGGCGCTTTTTGTAATTATGTATCAGCTGGCCGAGGTCTTATCGACAGAATGCAAGCCGTTATGCGTGAATACGACAAAGGTTCCAAAGACGAACTATATAAAGACTATTGGAAGTTGCCTTCTTCTTGGTATGACGGCGGCGGCCTTTACGTGTTTATGTATGAGATACGAAATCCCGTTCAGCATGGTCAAACCGTTGTTTCGCTTGTGAAAGAAAAAGGCTCTACCAGGGTTCGATTCGATCTTGACCAAATCGCTGACATGCGCGAATACAGTACCTCGGCAAAGCTGCGCGCGTTTTTAGATACGACTATTTCGAAGATTAAAGAGTGTGATCCGTCTGGTTCTCCGTTCCTTAGTTTTCGTTATACGAACATGGAATACAACAAGCTTGTGATTGAACTCTTCTGTCATTTTCTGCAATGTGCTGAACCTAGGATACGTGAAGTTCGTAGGGATACGGAACGTCTGCTTTCGCAGCACGATGGGGCGGTTGGCAGCTTAGGTGGCTCTTCTTTTGTTGCATATGTCGATGGTGACATGGCTCATGTTATTGATCAGATTGATGTTGATCCGGTTAAGCAACTAAAAGATATACGCCTAAAAGCGAAGATACATCTAAAGGAAGCGCGAAATGCAGTTGCGGCTGAGCGCCGTTTCTATGCTTTCCGGTAAAGGACATAAGAACGTAATATGCATTTCAATGGTCTGGATGCCTGAGCGTTATCTGACTGAGAATGAGTTTAAACGGTGTATTAAGGACTAATGGTCAGCTGGTGGCGTCAGGCGCCGATACAAATCTTGATTGAAGTTTGTGTATGTAAGTTCGCTATTGCTGAGCTCCTCAATTCTCGGATCTCTATAGTCGTTAATGAATATCAATGTGCATACGTCTTCAACAAAACGTTTGCGCCTGGTTTCGATATCTTGCTTATATGGAAGCTCTTCTTTATTTGAACCCCACACTTCTTCAATCACTATATCGAGGCATTTAATAAAATGCTTGCTGTGCTTTGCGAACTCATAGACGGCACTGTAATTGGCGTTCGTTTTGACTTCGTACCAAGTGAGAGGCTCGTAGTAGGCGAGAATATTTAAAGCTGGTAGTAGACATAGGTTTGGGAAAAGTCTTGCTCTGCCGTTTCCACAAAACTCCTGGTGAGTATCGATGTAATCCAATTGTTTCTTTATTGGATCTGCAAGCCTGTTGCAAGTTCTTAACGATGCTTGTTTATTGCTGAGCAACTCATTCGTTATGTTTATATAACTTTGCGTATAGCCGTTATTTGCGCTGACACCCTTATACAGAAGGTAATCGGCCGGCTTTATCGAATCCAGCTCTAGGCGTTTGTCGTAAAAACGCTCGAGGTATTTTCTGCCTTCGAATTTTGGGCCATACACGCCTTGGAGGGAATGGCCCAGCTGAGTAATGTCGGTCGAATAAACCACAACGATATTTTCTTGCTGAAACAGGTTTTTTTTCTGCTCGAGCACCTTTATGGCGAATTCGGGTCGGCAGCGGTCGAGCTCGTCGATAAAGATGACGGCTCGGTTGGCTACCTCAGGTAGATTATTCTTAATGAGTTCGTCAATTTTGCCACGGAGCTCTTTTTCTTCTTTGTACCGTGCGAGAAAATCGGCGCCACTGAACTTATCAATGGCACCATTGATGTCACCGCTATATCCAATAAGGGAAGCAGCGGCTTCTAGGGCGTTAATGATTCCCTTGCCGAAATCCTTTCCTTCCTTGACGCTCTCTTCGCCTACAGCGTTGGCGATAGAGGCCAATATGGGCAAGATCGGATTGTCGAAATGGTCCTCCTCCCACGCGTTGAAATAAATGGGCAGACATGGCGTCGCGGGGAGTTCCGTTGCGGTTTCTCCTAGTGTCGCGTTAAGTGTCTCTAAATCGGGGTCGAGAGTCGGATTTGCCATTTGCAGGACTCTCGCTACTTGCTTTACAAAGAATGTCTTGCCAGAACCCCAAGGCGCGTCAATAACAAAGGTATACGGAGGTTCAACCGCAATGAGCATCTTTAGAAAGTCCTCAATTTCTCTCTTTCGGTGATGCGGATCTTGGGTGAGGGCGATATCAATCGCTTCCGGCGTGGGTTCTTCGTCTACTCGTTTCATGGTGGCTGCCTTCTTTCTGTGGTCTTAGATTGCGTTTCGGTCTTATTCTTTCCGTAAATAGGATCGGTAGGTCTCTTCTTATCTGGCTTCCATCCGTAGGTTTTACCCTTTTAATGTTAAACAATGCCTAGACCTGCGATTTTGCATACGCAGCGAAGTGGTATGGTACTCGAGCTTATGCCGAGTTCTATTTACGTTGGGAGATTGATGGTGAACGAGTCCAGTGAGAGCGGGGACGGTGAGTTTAAAACCTCCGATGTCCTGATCACAGTTTTAACCTCTGCGGCGCTTCCGGTTGCCTCGCGCATCCTTACGCTTTCTTTTGGGGATAATTCCCTGTGGTCTGTCGACCGATTATTCATTATCTATTTTGCATCATTTTCAGGATGGATATTGAGGAGTTATTTCCAGCTTGTCGTGGAGAGAAGCGGAATGAGGGATAAAGGCTATAGGTTTATGGATTCAGACGCGGCGGGAAATGCTGTTTGGACGTTTCCCGTTGTTCTTGCCCTCTTTTGTTGGAATCTCATACCAGGTTTAATCACACTCCTTGCTATCTATGGCGTCGCAGCCTTTTTGCTCTTGAAGTATCAGAGTGTCTTTTGCATTGACGTGGGAAGAATGGGGTTTATCGGGTTATGTACGCTTCTTACTGTTGTCGTCATGGAAGTGGTCGTTGTAGGCTATCTGTCTGATCCGCCATCTGAAATATATCAATTCGTAATTTATACGATGACGTTAGTTCTTATTATTTCGTTTAATTATGCGCTCGATCGTTTTCGGATTAAACGCTTCGGTCGCAGGAAATAGGACCCGTGATCTTATAAGGGTATGAGGACAACATGGACACTTCTACAACAAATCAGTCGCTCGTATATCGCTTTGTCGATGTAGATCCCGAAGAAGGCTTGGACGCCAAGGACCTTTCTAAGTTCCTGAGCCAATTTGACGGACTGATAAAAGAGGTCGCTAAAGAGTCGGGCAGCTTAGACAAAACGACTTTAAAAGTGCGTCCATTTAAAGAAGGGTCTTTTATTGCGGAATTCGTGATCCATTGTGTGCCCGGATTGATTGACGCGTTAAACAGTGACGCTATATCTGCAATTAATAATGCCTGCGGTCTTGTGGAGGTTCTATTTGCTATATCGCACATAATTAAAAAAGTTAAAGGACATATCTCTAAATATAAACCAACTGACAATGGAACTTTCGTATATGGAGAGGGTTCGGACGCAGTCGTTGTTCCCGTTGAGATCCACGCGCTAGTCCAGTCCCCAGAAATCGCTGAGAAATTTTCTAAGGTCATCACTGGTCCGATGAAAACATTCAAGAGGCATTCGAGGGAGATTGAGATTAAGATTGCCGGTAGTAAGGCTTCAGAGGATGCTATTTCTTTTTCTTCAAGCGAGGTGACTTATTTTGACAGCTATAAAGACGAAGCTTTGAAGGCAACGCAGGAAGAGACGGTTGAGTATTCGTCCCACAATATCTGGGTTCGACCGTTATTTGGTTCCTACGGTGGAGATGTTTCCGGATATACATTTGAGTCGGGCTACGAGGACGAGCATCGAACATACAATAAGGTTCAAATAGACGACTGTGATTTTCTCGAACGTGTTCGAGATGGTGAGTATCGCTTAAATAGTGGCGACCTAATGCGTGTCGATATGACCATTAAAGAGGTCATTAATTTGAGGACGCAAAAAGTCCGAACCGCCGCATGCCATATAACTAAAGTTAGAGATTACCGCCCGATGAAAAGATGCGAACAGCTGACCTTTGCTGACTTTGCGGACGAGGAGAATAATGATTGATGTGCCGAATCAGGCTATTTGAATGGCTCTGTTAGACCAAGGTTGACATAAAAACGATGTCACCGCGAGGCGGTACCCT
>CALEXE010000143.1:0-1124 GCA_937925265.1 uncultured Collinsella sp.
TGGCGCGATGGCGTTCGCACGGCGCTGTCCGACGATTCGGCCGATGCATTCCTGGCGATTGAGTGCGTGGAGCCCGAGCGGATGGGGGATTGCCAGGCTGCGATCGATCGCTTAGCCGAGCTGCTCGAGCGGTATCTGGGTGCCACCGTTCTGGTTAAGACGCTTGTGACCCGCGATAACCCGCGCGTGGAGCTGTAACTCGGCCCAAAACCACCACAAAGGTGTACTGTCCCCTTTGTGGTGGTTTTTATGTTGATGGGTTAACAAATGGGATATTTGGGTATGGGTGTTGCCTCGTGCGGCTAAGATGTTTACCCGTTAGCATCATGTAAGCGAAAGGCGGTCGTCTCCCATGCAGCAGAACGACGAGACACGTTTTGAGGACTTTGTCGGACTGATCAGCGGCCTCTACAAGGAGATTCAGCGCATCAAGACGTCCGAAGGTGCAAGGCTTGGCCTTAAGGGCTCCGATGTCATGTGCCTGTATTATCTTGAGCGCAGCAAGGACGGCTTGACTGGCGCCGACCTCGCCCGCATGGCCGGCGTTACCCGTGCCGCCGTTTCGCGCACACTGGCACATCTGGAGGAGGGCGGCTACGTCGAGGTCGACGACTCGGGCGATGCGGCCGTCAAGTACCGTGCCCCGGTGCGCCTGACCGCCCTGGGCGGCGAGAGCATGAGCGAGGCCGATCGCATCATTCGCGATGTACTCGATACCACCGGCAAGGCCATGGGCGTGGAGCAGCGCGAGCAGATGTATGCGTCGCTTCGCACGATTCTCAACACCCTGCGCGAGATGTAGAGCCGCGTAGGCGCTAGCTTTCAGCCAACAACTGCATCGTCCCGTTTGAGCGCGCACGCCGTGCTGGGATCTTGTTGTCAAAATTCCCTGCGCGAGACCTGCGCAAGAAAGGATTCGCTATGTCCGTCCGCATTATTACCGATTCCGCCAGCGATATGTCTCCGGCGGAGCACCCGGCGCTTTCCGTTTTGCCGCTGTCCGTCACCTTTGGCACCGATGTGTACATGGATGGCGTCGACATCGATCACCAGCGCTTTTACGAGATGCTCGTGGAGCGCGACGAGCTGCCCAAGACCGGTCAGGTCAACCCGTACGCCTTTTC
>CALEXE010000144.1:0-41720 GCA_937925265.1 uncultured Collinsella sp.
TGCGGCCAAGGTCAACACGGTGTGCTTTTCGATGGGCGTCATCGCGATGATCCTGTTTTTGGCCATCACCTCGGTGACGTGCGGTATGTCTATTGCCAATGTGATGAACGAAAACCTGGAGCGCTATAACCCTGTTGACGTGTCTCAGACGTATGTCTATTACACGCCCGAAACGCTCGACTACTACAAGGAGTATGTCAATCCGTCTGAGGCCGATCGCATGGTGCTGGCCGATGCAACGGTCGATTTGTACGCTGCATGGCATGGCGAGCGCAAGTCGGCGGACAACAACGATGAGACAGGCAAGAAGGTCAATATCGCCGATGTTGCCGGTGAGCATGTGCAGATCGATTCGTATCTGAGTTACCCGCTTGGCGGCTCGGGCCCCTCGGTGGTGGCGGGTGAGATGTGCAAGGCCATGGGAGAAAAGCTTCCCAAGGCGCTCGAGGGAAGCAACGCCGATGCGATGGGTCTGTATGTGACGCCGGCGAGCCAGTACAACAAACTGCGCCAGATGATGGGCGAGGAGCCGGTGAGCATTGGCCGCGACCAGTACTTGCTTACGTGCGATATGGGCGGCGAGTTGGGCGACCTGTACACTAAGTACATGGCTGGGGGCCATACCCTCACCTTGGGCGGACATACGCTCAAGCCCGCAACCGATAAGTCGGACGAGGACACGGCTGCCATCGCCAACTCGGCACTCGGCAGCAATCCCGGTACCGCGGTCGTAGCCGACGAGCTGCTGTCCCAGCTTAACCTGCAGCCGTATTCCAGTAATCTGCTCGTTAATTACAAACAGGGTATGGATACGACCGAGGCAGACGAGAGCATTAAATACACCTTGCTCGATAATCTGCTCGTTGACGGCAAGGAGCCGGGGTCGTGGGGAGTCTTCATGACACGCTCCGAGATCTATACGCAGGCGGCGCAGATGAACGGCATGATTAGCTATCTAGCCATCTATATTGGCTTTGTACTGGTCGTTGCATGTGCGGCAATTCTGTCGATCCAGCAGCTCTCCAATGTGGCCGACGGCAGCCGCAGCTATCGTGTGCTGGCACAGATTGGCTGTGACGACCGCCAGATTCGCCATTCGGTGATGGCGCAGCAAGCGGTGTTCTTCCTGTTCCCGCTGGCAGTGGGTCTGGCGCACTCCTTTGTGGCGCTCAAGGTGATCATCGAGCTGGTGAGCACGTTTGGCAACATGAGCATCGGCGGCACGGTGGGCCTTACCTGTGCGATTTTCTTGGCAGCCTACGGCGGCTACTTCCTGGTAACGTACCTCATGAGTACCGGCATGGTGCGAGCCGCCATCGCCACCCGCTACAGCGAGTAGCGAGCGGGCAAAACCGCCGCATAACCACAGCGAACAAACGCCGCGAAGGAAGCCGGGCCCCCTTCGCGGCGGTTTTTTGCCCGCCTGATGCATCTCAAAACTAAGTGAGTAGACTTTTTTGGATCTGCCGAGCACATTGCGACAAACGCTCAACAAAACCGCAGGTCAGGGCTGTGGCGTTTTGGGGCGTGCTCGGCATCCCGCCAAAAGCCTACTCACTTGGTTTTACTGCTAGAAAACCGCCGCGAGGGAAAGTAGCTCCCTCGCGGCGGTTTTGGCATTTGCCCAGATAAAACCTGCCAAAATAAACCTGTCCCTTTTTGGTAGGTTATCGTTTCCAAAAGTGGAGGATCAGGGTCGTACGGTTTTGCTGCTCGGTTTTGACCAGGATGTTGTGGATGTGGGTCTTGACGGTGCCCACGGCAAGGAATAGCTCGTCAGCGATCTCTTGGTTCGATTTGCCCAGTACGACCAGACGCATAACTTCGGTCTCACGGTTGGAGAGCTTGTAGGCGTTGCGATAGAAGGGCATCTGCTCTTCGATGTGTCGATCAAGATCGCTGACGTTCTTTTCCTCGGGCGCCTCCTGCATGCGAATCGAAAGCACGTGATAGGCATAGATGATCAGCAGAATCGCAAAGTAGCACGCAAAGATGTTCTCGCTAAAGTTGCGCTCGGACAGGTACAGCTGCAGCCAAGAGGGTGCCAGGCTCATGGGAACAACAAGGATGTTGTAGAAATCCTCGGCAACGATGCACCCGACCAGAATGGCGCCGATAATGAGGTGCTTTCGTTGATTGTTGACGCGCGCCTTAAGCTCGACCTGCGTGCTTTTATGCGCCGTCCAAAAGATATACAGTCCCACAAATACAAGGAATACCTGACGCATCGTGTAGTAGAGCCATTGATGTATGGGGCCGTAGGGGACAGCGACAATGATCAGCAGCTCGCTCAGGAAGAACGTTGCGACGGGAATAACAAACTGCTTTTTTGAATGTTTGTCGAGCAAGTCCATGGCAATGAGCCAGATAAAAGCTTGTGAAGCGGTCGCCACAAGGGTCCGCAACACAGGCATGGTAATTGAGTAATAGTCGCTGGCTGGAAAACTCTGGTTTTGCAACGTGTATTCAAAAAAGAAGATCTCGGTCATCTCGATGGCATAGCAAATAAAAACGCCGCTGCCATAGATAAAGAAGCGTCGACGAGACGAGGCATAGGCGGCAAGCGAAAGCACTGCCGTCACAATACAGATCACGAGTATCGCTAGGGTATAGAAGAACATCAGGGTGTTCATCTGCCACCGTCCCATCTCATTTCATCTATGGCCGAGCCCTGTATACCTTGTGGGATATAGACGTCTCAACCCTTCGTTCCATTGCGGATTAGGCGCCGAGATACAGCATAGCCGTATACCGTTCGCGGTTCTAGATAGTAAACCCCCTGTAAGCTGGCTACCTGCGGGTTTATATTGGTTTAGAGGGGATGTAACTCCGTGAACGGTCTTTAATCCCGAATAAACTAGGTAAAAATTGCATACGGGTGAATGATGGTCTTGTCAACACGAGGCGTGATGTTCGAGCGCCTCATAGCAATAGTCGGCACGACCGGCGGAAAGGAATCGACATGGCGCTGCCTAAGGATTTCATCGACACCAACGACTTCACCAAAGAGCAGATCCTGGCTATCGAGGATCTTGGCCTGGCAATGAAGAAGGCCATCAAGGTTGACGGCTATTATCCGCACCTGCTCCGCAACCAGAGCCTTGGCATGATCTTCCAGCAGGTTTCCACCCGCACCCGTCTTTCCTTCGAGACCGCCATGTGCGACCTCGGCGGCCACGCTCAGTTCTATGGCCCTGGCACCATTCAGCTCGGTGGCCACGAGTCCCTGGGCGACACCGCTCGCGTCATGGGCGACCTGCTCGACATCATGATGGCTCGCGTTGACCGTCACAAGGACGTCGTCGGCCTCGCCAAGGGTTCCGCCGTGCCCGTCATCAATGGCATGTCCGAGTTCAACCATCCCACGCAGGAGATGGGCGACCTCATGACCATGCTCGAGAACCTCCCCGAGGGCAAGAAGATCGAGGACTGCACCCTGGCCTTCATCGGCGACGCCACCCAGGTCTGCGTCTCCCTCATGTTCATCGCTTCCAAGGTCGGCATGAAGTTTGTCCAGTTTGGACCTAAGGGCCACCAGATCCCCGACGGCGGCCTACACGTTGGCACCGTCGAGGAGCGCGCCGAGTTCGGCAAGCAGATGATGGCCATCGCCGAGGAGAACTGCAAGGTCTCCGGCGGCTCTGTCGTCATCTCCGACGACATCGAGTGCATCAAGGGCGCCGACTTCATCTACACCGACGTGTGGTATGGCCTGTACGACGAGGAGGTCTCGGGCGAGAACTACATGGACGTGTTCTATCCCAAGTATCAGGTCACCATGGACATGATGAACTTCGCCGGCCCCAACTCAAAGTTCATGCACTGCCTGCCGGCCACCCGCAACGAGGAGGTCGTCGACGAGGTCATGGACGATCCCGAGCGCTCCCTGTGCTGGGTCGAGGCCGAGAACCGCAAGCACTCCATCCGTGCTCTCCTTGCCGCCCTGGGCAAGCGCACCCCGCTCAACGACGAGGGTGTCGAGTACTCCGCCAAGGCTGAGCTCCACGCCGCTCTCGAGGCTCTCGAGCAGCTCTAAGCCTCAAGGCTTCTAAAAGCACGTTTGCGGGCGGCGGATGCTCGTCTCCTGTCGCCCGCTCACCGAGGCCCAAGCAATTGCCTTAATACCTTAGGGCCTCGGATCTGTCCAAGACTGAGCGAAGGAGCTCATCATGAGCGACGGAAAGAAAAAGCTTTCCTTCTTGACGGTCATTTCGACCATCATCTGCGTCGTCTTCGTTTGCGAGGCCGCCGCTCCTGCTGCTGCCATTGGCAACCAGCAGTTCTTCTGGTGGATCTTCCTGATTCTGACCTTCCTGCTTCCCTACGGCATGGTTGTCGCCGAGCTCGGTACCACCTATGACGGCGAGGGCGGCATTTACGACTGGGTACGCGATGGCCTGGGCGACAAATGGGGCGCCCGCATCTCGTACTACTACTGGGTCAACTACCCGCTGTGGATCGCCTCGCTGGCTACGATGTTCCCCGACATTTTGGGCATGGTCTTTGGCGTCGAGTTCAACTTGATCGCCAAGATGGGTATCGATCTTGCCTTTGTGTGGATCGTCTACCTCATGGGCCGCTCCAAGGCGGCCGACTCCGAGTGGGTCCTTAACGGTGGCGCCATCATCAAGGTCGCCGTCGCCGTTATCGTTGGCGCTTTGGGCATTTGGTATGCCATGGAGAACGGTTTTGCGAACGACATGTCCGCTGCCACCTTCCTGCCCGAGCTCACCAACACCAACGCTCTCGGCTACCTGTCGATCATCATCTTTAACTTCATGGGCTTCGAGGTCATCTGCACCATGACCGACGACATGGCCGATCCCGCTCGCGATATCCCCAAGGCTATCATCGTCGGTGGCCTGTCCATCGCCGTGATCTACCTGTTCGCTGGCTTTGGCATCGGCGCTGCGGTGCCGGCCGATTCCATCGACCCCGACTATGGCATGATTGTCGCAGTCCAGACCATGGTGGGCGACTCCATGATCTTCAAGGTCATCTGCATCGCCTTCCTGATCACCCTGTTCGCCAACATGGCCGCCTGGTCCTTCGGCGTCAACTCCGTCGCCCGCTACGCTGCCGAGCACGGCAACATGCCCAAGGTCTTCGCCTCGATGATTTCGGATGACGACATGCCCAACGGCGCCAACCTGGTCAACGCCGTCGTTGCCTCCCTGGTGCTGTGCCTGCAGCTCGTTCCCATCGACGCCATCTCCAACGGCGTCTTCTGGATGCTCTTCGGCACCTCCGTCGTCTTCCTGCTGCTCACCTACATCCCGATGTTCCCGGCGTTCCTCAGCCTTCGCAAGAACGACCCCGACCGCGAGCGTATCTTCACGTTCCCGTTTAAGGGCGCCATGATGAAGGTCATGCTGGCCATCCCTTGCATCGAGCTGATCCTGGCCATCGTTGCAACGCTGGTGCCGCTCTCTGCCGCTGAAATTGGCGACAAGCTCCCGATGATCGTTATCTTCATCGTGCTTCTGCTCATCGGCGAGGTTGTCCGCGTCGTCAGCGCCAAGGGCCGCGAGACCGAGTACAAGGGTCTGACCCCTGAGCTCGCAGCCCAGCGTCTCGCTGAGGAGGCCGCCGAGGCCGAGGAGAACTAGAGCACCCGGTTCTGGGGCTCCAACCCTCCTCGCGTACCAACGTGCGCTTCGTCGGGCTTGTCGCTCCCGACTCCGGGCACTCTAGCCTCTTCGGAGACGTGCCCAAGCGACAGGTTTGCTAACCATTCCCCGGGGTGGGTGTGAGCGATAGCTCCGGTAACCACCGCCCACCCCAATCTCTCTTCCGTATCCTTCGTGCGTTTTGTCTCCGCGCACTTGGTTACGTCGTCGCTTGCCGGTGCGATTCCGTGAAAACCGGCGTCGGGCGCCCCGACCTTTGCCGAGGAACGGGCGCCTACCATCTCTTGGTTTTAGGCTGCGGGTAACCCGCCCGCAGCAAGCGATCGTTCGATTTGGAGGAAATCTTATGCGTACGATCACCGAGTCCGAGTCCACCCCCAAGGCCGACGGCTTCTTTATGCCCGCTGAGTTCGCCCCGCAGGATCGCGTGTGGATGGGTTGGCCCCACCGCACCGACACCTGGGCCCACGGCGCCAAGCCGGCTCAGAAGCAGTATGCCGCCATCGCCCGCGCCATCGCCGAGTTCACCCCGGTTACCATGTGCGCCAACCAGGTCGACTATGCCAACTGCAAGGCCGTCTTCGAGAACGACGAGAACGTCACCGTCATCGAGATGACCACCGACGACGCCTGGTTCCGCGACACCGCCGCCACCTACGTCATCAACGGCAAGGGCGAGAAGCGCGCCAACCACTGGCACTTCAACGCTTACGGCGGCCTTGTGGATGGCCTCTATTTCCCGTGGGACAAGGACGAGCAGATCGCCCTTAAGATGGCTGAGCTCTCCGGCTGCCGTCGCTATCGTCCCGATGACATGATCCTCGAGGGCGGCTCCATCACCGTCGACGGCGAGGGCACCCTTGTCGTGACCGACCAGTGCCTGCTTTCCCCGGGCCGCACCTGCTCTGCGGTTCTGGAGGAGGAAGAGGATCCCGAGTCCATCTGGCCCAAGTTCCACAAGAAGTTTGAGCCCTGGAGCGAGGAGCTTCGCGCCTATATGGACGAGCACCTCAAGGATTACCTGGGTGTCGAGAAGGTCATCTGGGTCAAGGAGGGCATCGACCCCGAGGAGACCAACGGCCACATCGATGACGTCGCCACGTTCATCGCTCCGGGCGTCATGGCCTGCATCTGGACCGACGATCCCGAGTATCCGTTCTACGAGCAGTGCCACGCTGCCTACGAGACCCTCTCCAACGCCGTTGACGCTAAGGGCCGCAAGATGAAGGTCTACAAGCTCTGCATGCCCGTGAGCCCGCTGTTCATGGACCAGGCTTCCTGCGACACCATCGACGCCGACGAGAACGCCGAGCCGCGCGTCCCCGACGAGCCGCTGATCGCCTCTTACATGAACTACCTGGTCACCAACCACGGCGTTATCGTCCCGCAGTACGGCGACGAGAACGACCAGCTGGCCGTCGACACGCTCCAGAAGATCTACGACGAGGTCTGGGGCGAGGGCGTCTACAAGTGCGTCGGCGTCCAGTCCGAGCAGGTCGTCTTCGGTGGCGGCAACATCCACTGCATTACCCAGCAGGAGCCCTCGGCGTAACTCAGGCACGCCACCTTGGCGTTCACTCGTCGCTTACGTAGCGTCAGTACGCTACGCTCCTCGTTCGCGCCAATCTGGCGCACCTGAGCACGCCGAGTAAACGTCTGACTTTCCGAGCCGTGATGCTTCGGGAACCCAGCCGATCAATCGGACGGTCGGTGAATCGGACCATCTCGGGGCATTGATGGTCGGCTTGCCCGATGTCTTGGTCGGTTGGGTTTTTCTTTGGGCACTCCGTTGCCTCCACTTCGGAGTGCCCTTTTCTTTGATTGAGTACGCGTCTGGCCTGGGATTTTTTGCGGGTTAGGCCAATTGTTCGCTTGAATTTCCCAGGTCAGACGCGTCTTCAATTGCCGAAAGTTATCGGTCGTGAACGCGGCCGTTTTGATCGGAGTATCTATGTACCAGCGTATCGTTATCTACACGCGCCTGTTCCGCGAGCGTTGGTCCAACAAATGCATCCTCTCCTCTCTCTGGGATGGCACCTGCACCGGTGACGCGGCCTGCAACCCTACCTTGGGCTGCGCCTTCGGTACAGATGCCATCCTTTTTGCTGTAGGGGGCGCGCGCCATGGCAGGTAAAAAGTTCTCCCTGATCGAGGTCATCCTTTCGGTTATCTGCGTCGTGTTTACCATCGAGGCGGCGGCTCCGGCATCTGCCATGGGTAACGTACAGTTCTTCTGGTGGATTTTCCTTATCATTACGTTTTTGCTTCCCTATGGTCTGGTGGTGGCCGAGCTGGGTACGGCGTTCGATTCCGAGGGCGGCCTGTACGATTGGGTTCGCTTGGGCCTGGGCGACCGTTGGGGCGCCCGTTGCTCTTGGTGCTACTGGGTTAACTTTCCGCTGTGGGTGGCAAGTATCGCCTGCATGTTCCCCAGTGTCATTAATGCGGTGTGGGGTATCGAGTTTTCACTCGGGATCCGAATTGCCATCGAGATTGCCTTTGTGTGGGGCGTCACGGTCATGGCAATGCAGCCGGTGGCGGAGGCCGATTGGGTTATGGACGGCGGCGCCGTCATCAAGGTGCTCATTACCGCTGCGGTGGGAATCGTCGGCATTTGGTTTGCCTGCAATAACGGCTTTGCCAACGACATGTCGTTTAAGACCTTCATTCCAGATCTGGGCGACACCAATTCGTTGACGTACCTATCGATTATCCTGTTCAACTTTATGGGCTTCGAAGTGGTCGCGACCTTTGCCAGCACGATGAAGAACCCGTCGCGTGATATCCCCAAGGCGGTTATTGCCGGTGGCGTGGCCATTGCGGCGATCTACATCATCTGTGGCATTGGCATTGGAGCCGCGGTTCCCACCGAGCAGCTTTCACTCGATTCGGGCATTGTGGACGCAGTCGCCGCTATGGTGGGGCGCACCCACCCGCTGACGATGGTCGTGGGCGTGGCCTTTTTGGTGACGCTGTTCGCCAATATGATCTGCTGGAGCTTTGGCGTCAACAACGTAGCGAGCTATGCCGCACGTCACGGCAACATGCCGCGCCCCTTTGCGCTGGTGTCCAAAAAGACCGGCATGCCCAACGGCTCGGCACTCATTAACGGTTGTTTTGCCAGCTTGGTGCTGCTACTTCAGATTCCGCTGGGTGAAGGTTCCGACGTCTTTTGGGTCTTCTTCTCGATGAACGTCGTCTTTCTGCTCATGAGCTATATCCCGATGTTCCCGGCGTTTTGGCGCCTGCGTAAATACGACGACCGCTCACGTGTGTTCCGCGCGCCCTTCGAGGGCAAGGTGCTTGCGGTGGCGCTTGCGGTGCCGGTGGTAGAGCTCGTGCTTTCCATTGTTGCGACAATCGTGCCGCTTAACAGCTCGCCCGCCGAGATGTCAAAGTTGCCGATCCTCATGGGTGTGGTGATCGGCGTGTTGCTGGGCGAGGTTTCGCGCCTCATATCGCGCCGCGGCCGCAGCATCGACAATCCCGGCGTTGGCGCATAGGGGTCAGGTTATTTTGCACCAAAACAGTAGCGCCGCGAGTTGTGCGGTGCTAGATGCATCTTGGATTACTGTTCACGCTGCTCGGGATCAGATGCGAGCTTGGGTGCAAAGTAGGGGACGTGGCCCAGGTAGGGGCAGCTGTCCGAACGCTCTTCGACGACACAGGGGACGTCATTGTAGGTAAGTGAGTCGCACAGGTGGGCGATGGCCTTGGCGGCAGGAGCGACGAGCATCTTGAGCGGTGCGATAGGCGCCATGGCATCTCCTTTCCTGTATGCGACCCGTGCTTTGGCGCGAATGTATATGCCGCAAGTCTAGCATCCCGCCCAGGAGAGCTTCAAACCACCACAAAGGGGACAGGCACCTTTGTGGTGGTTTTGGCGTTTGCCCAGATGAAACCTGCCAAAATGAACCGGTCACCAGGAGATGAAATGGCGTTGGGCGAGAATTTGGTTTGTTAAATAGGGTCCCGACCTGAGCTACTTATAGATTGTGGAAAACTCTACTGTCAGATTATGGCGAATGCTGCTGTAGGATTATGACATGCGCTACTACAGCCTATGGCAACGTACCTCATGAGCGCCGGCATGGTGCGAGTTGCCATCGCCACTCGCTACAGCGAGTAGCAGGCGGGCAAAACCACCGCAAAACCGTCGCAAAACCGCGATGAACAACCGCCGCGAAGGGGGACGGGCCCCTTTCGCGGCGGTTTTTTGCCTGCCTGGTGCGTCTCGGATGCAAGTGAGTAGACTTTTTGGGATCTGCCGAGCACATCGCGACAAACGCTCGATAAAACCGCAGGCCAGAGCTGCGGCGTTTTGGGGTGTGCTCGGGATCCCGCCAAAAGCCTACTCACTTGGTTTTCACGGTTAGTAAACCGCCGCGAGGGAAAGCAGCTCCCCCGCGGCGGTCTTAACGTTCGCCCAGATAAAACCTGTCACCACAAGGGGGATGGGCGCCTTTTGTGGTGGTTTTGGTACTTGCTTAGCGGGTTAGCCCTGCGTGTCGCCTCCGTACATGTAGACGATAAAACCGTCGCCGGTGTCTTGACTGTGATCCTCCAGGATGCGCTTCATGTTGAGGTGCTCGTAGAACTGCCAGTCGGAGTTGCAGTCGCTCATCAGGAAGAATTTGGTGCACCCGGCTTTGGCGAGTTCGGCGCGCGCAAGGTCGATGAGCGCACGGCCGAGCCCCTTGCCCTGCCATTCGGGCACGATGATGATCAGGTTGAGCTGGCCCTGGGCATATTCGTTGCCCGTGGCGGCAAAGCGGTCGGCTGTTGCCTTCTCGCGGCTATCGCCAAAGAGCGAGCCTTCGAGCTTGGCATCGGCGGTCTTTGCCATCTCGGTTGCCTGGACGAACATCTCGTTGTAGCAGGGCTCCCACGTGGGATTGGTGCGTGGTTTGCCGTCTTCGAAGATGCCGATGCAGCAAGCGGCGATAATGCGGCCCTCGGCCTCGGCGACGAGCGCGATGGGGGAGCGCTGCAGCTGCATGGCGATGTTAAAGCGCGCACAGAAATCGGCGGCTTCGACGTCGCCTCGGTTGCGCAGCGTGTTGCACCACAGCTGGTTGTAGATGGCGGCGATGCCGGCCAGGTCATCGAGCGTAGCGGCACGCAGAGTTACGTTGTCAAGGCTCATGGGGGCTCCTTCCAAGTTGGGTCAGGCCACTTCTGAGTGTGACATGGCGACATCGTTGCCGCATCAACCATTCGGCAGACGAGCGCCGATCCCTCGGGGACGGAGGAAAAGGGGTCACGAGTGAGGATTTTCGGACGCTTGCCCGACGAGAGTGGATAATCTCCCACTTTGAGCGCGAACATGGGCCAAAAACGGGAGATTATCCACTCTCGTGGTGAGCGGGCCCTTGTGTCGATTCATTCTCTTTTTAGTAGGCTGTGCTTGCACTTTAGCGTGCGACAGCGGATAATGCCGAGCACTCGACAATACGCTTTTTGCTCTCTCTATAGATTGAGGAGGCCCCTATGGCCATGGATTTCAAACGCAGGCTGCCGATCCCCATGGAGATCCGCGAAGAAATGCCGCTTTCCGCCGAGCTTACCGCTAAGAAGCAGGCATTCGACGCCGAGGTCGCCAAGGTCTTTACCGGCGAGGACGCACGCAAAGTGCTCATCATCGGCCCGTGCTCTGCCGATCGCGAGGATTCGGTCCTCGAGTACATGAACCGCCTGGCCAAAACCGCCGAGGAGGTCAAGGACAAGCTCATCATCATCCCGCGTGTCTACACCAACAAGCCGCGCACCAAGGGTACCGGCTACAAGGGTCTACTGCACAATCCCGACCCCGAGGCGCCCGATGACCTGCTCGAGGGCGTCAAGGCCATTCGCCACATGCACCTGCGCGTCATCGAGGAGACCGGCTTCTTTACCGCCGACGAGATGCTCTACCCCTCTAACTATCAGTACCTTGTCGATCTGCTGAGCTACGTCGCTGTGGGCGCGCGCTCGGTCGAGAACCAGGAGCACCGTCTGGTGTCGAGCGGCATTTCGGTGCCGGTGGGCATGAAGAACCCCACTGCCGGCTCCACCACCGTCATGCTCAACTCCATCTACGCCGCTCAGGCGCATCAGAGTTTCATCTTCCGCAACTGGGAGGTCGAGTGCGACGGCAATCCGCTCGCGCACGCCGTTATGCGTGGCTACATCGGTCTCGATGGGCGCACCTACCCCAACTACCACTACGAGCACCTCGAGCGCCTGGCCGAGCGCTATACCGAGCACGCCGGCTATGCCAATCCGGCAGCGGTCATCGACTGCAACCACGACAACTCGGGCAAGCGTCCGCTGGAGCAGTATCGCATTTGCAAGGAGGTGCTCGACAGCTGCCGCCGCAACGAAGCCATTTCAAGGCTGGTCAAGGGCTTTATGATCGAGTCCTACCTTGAGGACGGCAACCAGCCGGTCGACGGCGGTGTCTTTGGCAAGTCGATCACCGATCCGTGCCTGGGCTGGGAAAAGACCGACTACCTCATTCACGAGATCGCGGAGCGGGTTTAGTTACGCGGGTTTTCGCTGGCTCTGCCAAGACATCGGCGGTCCCGTTGCTGCCGGGCACTCATTGGGGACAGACTTAAATGAGTGCTCGCAGAATGAGAGTGGATAATCTCCCGTTTTTAAGTAGTCGTTGGGGACGTTCTTGTTTGACTGGTCGTTTAAGAACGTCCCCAATGACTACCCTGTTGGCCTTTTCCAGGCCCTGTGGACAAAAAATGGCAAATATGAGTACTGTTGCTATCGTAGTGTCATATTGCCGGCATAAGATAATAGACATAACAGAAAATATGTTCATTAACCTTAACACATATAAGCCCGCTATAGAACTATTTGAGTAATTTAGGGGCGCTTGCAAGCCGTGCGGGCAGCATATGGGGCTGTTTTGGCTGTTACTAAAAAGGTAACAGTACTCATATTTGCCATTTTTTGCCCACAGGGGCTGGAAAGGACCGTCAATTCGGCTCCAGGGGATGCGGTCCAAGGGCCGCAGAACGAAAAATGGGGGCGCTGGTTGTCCTGCGCCCCCATTCTTTGGGTATTGCGGTTGTTTGCCGCCGGTTGTTACGCCGCTTCGTCGAACTGCGAGTTGTACAGGTCGGCGTAGAAGCCGCCTTGGACGAGCAGCTCGTCGTGCGTGCCCTTCTCGACGATGTCGCCGTCGCGAATCACCAAGATCACGTCGGCGTTGCGGATCGTGGACAGGCGATGCGCGATGACAAAGCTCGTGCGGCCCTGCATCAGCGCATCCATGGCGCGCTGAATAAGCTCCTCGGTACGGGTATCGACGTTGGAAGTCGCCTCGTCCAAAATCAGCGCCGGGCGGTCGGCCAAAATGGCGCGGGCGATGGTCACGAGTTGGCGCTGGCCCTGTGAGAGGTTGGTGCCCTCCTCATTGATCATAAAGTCGTAGCCGCCGGCGAGCGTATGGATAAAGTGGTCGCAGCGTGCGGCGCGTGCAGCGGCCTCGACCTCGGCGTCAGTCGCATCGGGACGTCCGTAGCGGATGTTCTCGCGGATGGTGCCGTTAAACAGCCAGGTATCCTGCAGCACCATGGCAAACTCGCCGCGCAGTGCCGCGCGGTCCCAGTCGCGCACGTCGACGCCCTCGACGCGCAGCGAACCGCCGTCCACGTCGTAGAAGCGCTGCAGCAGCTTAATGAGCGTGGTCTTGCCGGCGCCGGTGGGGCCGACGATGGCGATGGTCTGACCGGGCTGTGCCTCGCAGCTAAAGTCGTGGATGATGGTCTTGTCGGGCGTGTAGCCAAACTTGACGTGGTCGAACTCAACGTGGCCGGGGCGCTTCTCGGGAATCTGGGCGTCGGCCTTCTGCTCCTCCTCGGGCGCAGCCAAGAACTCAAACACGCGCTCGGTGGCGGCGGCCATCGACTGCATCGTGTTGCTCACGTTGCCCAGCTGCTGCACCGGCTGCGTAAAGTTGCGAACGTACTGGATAAAGCTCTGGATGTCGCCGGGCGTGGCATTGCCGGTCAGCGCGAGCTGCGCACCCACCACGACGACGCCCACGTAGCCCATGTTGCCCACCAGACTCATAAGCGGCATCATCAGGCCCGACAGGAACTGCGAGCGCCAGCCGCTAATAAAGAGGCGGTCGTTTTGACGGTCGAACTCCTCGATTGAGGCCTCGGCGCGGTCGAACACCTGAATGACATTCTGGCCGGCAAAGTCCTCCTCGATAATGCCGTTGACGGCGCCCAGGACTTGCTGTTGCTCGCGGAAGTACGGCTGCGAGAAGTGAATCATCACGGTCAGGATAATCGCGGCTGCCGGCAGCGTGAGCACGGTGACGCCGGTGAGCGGCAGACTGATCGACAGCATCATGACGAGCACGCCGATAATCTGCGTGACAGACGTGATGAGCTGCGTCACGCTCTGGTTGAGCGACTGGCCGAGCGTATCGACGTCGTTGGTGATGCGGCTGAGCACGTCGCCCTTGCTGTGGCCGTTGAAGTAGCTCATCGGCACGACGGCGATCTTGGCGGCGATTTCCTTGCGCATGCGGTAGCAAATCTTTTGCGTGACGCCGGTCATGAGCCAGCCCTGGATGAGGCTGCAGACAGAGCTTGCCAGATACAGGCAGAGCAAAAAGCCGAGCGTCTTGGCGATCCAGGCAAAGTCGACATCGCCGGTACCGTTGACCTTGGAGACCAGGCCTTCGAACAGTTTGGTCGTAACCTGGCCGAGCACCTTGGGTCCCACAATGTTAAAGATGACCGAGCACACGGCAAAGGCGACGGCGGCAAACACGGCAATCTTGTGCTGACCGATATAGCCGAGTAGCTGCCTCATGGTGCCCTTAAAGTCCTTGGCCTTTTCGCCGCGGCCCATGCCACCCATGCGGCCCATGGGACCGCGCCGGCGGGTGGGCTTGGGAATCTGAGTCTTGGTCTTGTCTGCCATTAGTGCTCGCCTCCTTCCATGACGGCTTCAATTTCTTCTTGGGTGAGCCCCAGCTCCTCGGCGGAAAGCTGCGACTGTGCGATCTCCAGGTACGCTGGGCAGCTGTGCAGCAGCTCCTCGTGCGTACCGGTGCCCACCACGTGGCCGTCGTCGAGCACGATGATCTGGTCGGCGTGCATGATGGTCGCGATGCGCTGGGCCACGACCACGAGCGCGGCGTCGGTAACGTTTTTGGCAAGCTCCTCGCGCAGGCGCGCGTCTGTTTTGTAGTCGAGGGCGCTAAACGAGTCATCGAACACCACGACCTCGGGCTTTTTGGCCAAAGCGCGTGCGATGGCCAGACGCTGGCGCTGACCGCCCGAGACATTGGAGCCGCCCTGGCTGATGGGGGAGTCGTAGCCGCCCTCGCGCTCGGCGATAAAGTCCTCGGCTTGGGCGATGCGCGCGGCCCGGTGCATGTCCTCGTCGCTCACCATGTCGCCGGCAAACTTGAGGTTGCTCTCAACGGTGCCCGAGAACAGACGACCCTGCTGCGGGATGTAACCAATGCGGCGGCGCAGCTCGGAAAGGGTCATGTCGCGCACGTCGATGCCGTCGAGCGAAATGCTGCCGCCCGTGACGTCGTACAGGCGCGGAATCAGCTGCACGAGCGTGGACTTGCCCGAGCCCGTGGAGCCGATGATGCCGAGCATCTGACCGGCGTGCGTGGTGAAGTTCACGCCGCTAATGACATCGGCGCGGGCATCGGGATACTGGAAGCTCACGTCGCGGAAAGTGAGCTCACCGTGCGGCGCGCTGGCCGCGGGCAGTTTGGGCGAGGCGGGGTCGTTGATGCTCGTGGGGCAAGTGATGACCTCTTCCACGCGCTCGGCTGCGACCTCGGCACGGGGCAGGATAACCGAAACCATGGTGAGGATCATAAACGCCATGACGATCTGCATGGTATAGGAGATAAACGCCATCATGTTGCCGACCTGCATCACGCCGTCGGACACACCCTGCGCGCCAAACCAGACGATAAGCACGGTGATGCAGTTCATGACGAGCATCATGAGCGGCATCATAAAGCTCATGGCGCGGTTGGTGTAGAGCTGCGTGGTCATCAGATCGAGCGATGCCTTGTCAAAACGCTCGAGCTCATGCTCCTCGCGGTTGAACGAGCGGATGGGCATAAGACCGTCGAGCAGCTCGCGGGCGGTGAGGTTCACGCGGTCCACAAATCTCTGCATCTTTTTGAACTTGGGCATGGTGAGGCCCATGAGCACGCCGACGACGGCCGAGACAGCGATGATGGCCACGGCGATGGTCCACTCCAGGCCGGTGTGGTTGGCCAGGACGCGCATGACGGCGACGATGCCCATGACGGGGGCCATCAGGCACATGCGGATAAACAGGGTTGCGGCCATCTGAATCTGCTGAATGTCGTTGGTGCAGCGGGTGATGAGCGAGGCCTGGCTAAACTTGCCCACCTCGGCCGGCGAGAAGTGCATAACCTTGTTGAAGGTCTCGCGGCGCAGGTCGCGTGCGATGGAACAGGCGGTGCGTGAGGCCACGGCGCCGGTCAGGATGGTGGCGACGAGCGACACCAGGCACAGACCAAACATCGTGGTCGCCATGCGGCCCAAGTAGGCGTTCTGCACGTCGGCGGGGTCGATACCCTGCGCCTTGTACTCGTCCTGTACATAGCTCACGGCGCGTTGGGTCACGATGGAGCCCGACATGGAGCCCATCTTGTCCGCCATGTCGTTGGCGCCCTCGACGAGCTTGCCCTGATCGATCAGGCCGCCTTCAACGCCCAGGCGCAGGCTCTTCATGGTGATCTTGCCGCCGTCGGCATCAATCTGCTTTTGCATGTTCTGTGCCGCTGCGGCCTTCTGCTGCATCTCGGCGAGCTGCTCGGGCGTCATCGCCGCCATCTGCTCGGGGGTGGGCATGGCCTGGGCGGCGCTGTTGTCTTTTTCGCTGGACGTGCCCATCATGTCGCCCATGGAGCTGGCGTCGATGCCCTGGTTGAGCGAAAGGACGACGGTCTCGGGCAGGCTCATGATGTCGGCAATCTTGCCGCCGTCGGCGCGCTCCTCCTCGGTGCCCTTGTACGTTCGAATGCCGTTGTTGTCCGCCTTGCTAAACACGGCATCCACAGCTTTGGCGTCCTTGGCGCCCATAAAGAGCTTGAGGTCATCGAGCGATTCGGCGCGAATGGTGTCGGGCACGGGTGAGGCGATGCCGCCTTGCTGCACGCCCACATCGACGATGTCACTCATATACGTAGGCAGCGCTAGGTCGGCATTGCAACTGATTACGATAAGTACGATAGCCGTGAGCAGCGCCAGGACATGCTTTTTAAAGAGCTTGAGAATCCTCACTCGGCATCTCTCCTTTCTTGGTTGCGGTCGATAATTTCGTTGGCACGCCTTAGAAGGCGCACCATCTCTTGGGTATCCGTTTCGCCGAGCTGCTCGAGAAAGGCCGCGGTGCGGTCCTCGAATTCCCGACGTTTGATTTCGAGGTCTTGTCGGCCTTTGTCGGTCACCGTGACGTGTACGCGACGACGGTCGGTTTTTGAGTGCTCGCGCTCGACCCAGCCCTTGCCCTCGAGGGCGCGCAGGATGTTGGCGATACGGGCGCTCGAGACCCAAGCGCGATCGGCGAGTTCGCTCGGCGTAAGCGAACCGCCGGCGAGCATGAGGGCGCGCATGACGGCCATCTCGCCGCTCATCGCCTGGTCGACAAAACGCGAAACGTGCTGGTGCATGCTGCCAAACTCGGTAAAGAGCTGACGCCCAAGCTCATGGAAATCGGTATCTTCCACCGAAAACCCCTAACACTAGAAACTATTTTTGGTGAAAGATGATACCCCTGTATGCACACCTCATACAGTAGATTTTTGGGACATGCCTAGAAATCTACCTTCGTGGGCATTTCATGCCACCGCCTCCGTCGCGGCGAAAAAGTAGATTTCTAGGCATGTCCCAAAAATCTATCTGTGGGTACTTTACCCTGCTAAAGCTGGCATAACAGCTAGAGTGAAGGACGTATAAAGGCAAGGGGAAATATCAAATAATTCGGTGAACGGTAGATGATGGCGGGCGCGTTTCCTGCGGATTTGTTGAAAACGCTCTAATGACACAAAAAAAGGAACATATAACAGCCCTGATGAAGGGGGTGGCTATGTTATCCTTCACTAACGGGTGAAATCTTGGGTTTAGGGTTGCAAGACCAAGGTGAATAAACGTTTTTCCCTGCGCTAACGCGCGACGGAAGGCGAATGAAGCCGGTCATGCAGGTCTAACATTCAAGAATTCAATAAGCAGCGGTGTGAGAGAGCGCCGCATTACACGTAACTAGGAGCGTGGTTACACAATGCAGGAGGCATGGGAAGGCTTCAAGGAAGGCATCTGGACGGGAGAGGTTGACGTCCGAGACTTCATCCAGAAGAACTACACCCCCTACGAGGGCGACGAGTCGTTCCTCGCCGGCCCGACCGAGCGTACCAAGGAGCTGTGGGGCGAGGTTCTCGACCTGCTGCTCAAGGAGCGCGAGCAGGGCGGCGTCCTCGATATGGACACCAAGACCGTCACGGGTATCGTGAGCCACCCCGCTGGCTACATCGATAACGCCCATCGCGACAAGGAGACCATCGTCGGCCTCCAGACCGACAAGCCGCTCAAGCGCGCGCTGCACGTCAACGGCGGTATCCGCATCGCTTGCCAGGCTGCCAGCCAGCACGGCTACAAGATCGACGAGAACGTTGTCGAGCGCTACACCTTCGAGCGCAAGACCCACAACGCCGGCGTCTTCGATGTCTACACCCCCGAGATGCGCGCCTGCCGCTCGGCCCACATCATCACCGGTCTGCCCGATGGCTATGGCCGCGGCCGCATCATCGGCGACTACCGTCGTGTCGCCCTGTACGGTGTCGACTACCTGATCAAGGACAAGGAGGCCCAGAAGGCTTCCACCCCGACGGTCATGACCGCCGACAACATCCGCGATCGTGAGGAGCTGCAGGAGCAGATCCGCGCCCTCGGCGAGCTCAAGATGATGGCCGAGACCTATGGTTTCGACATTTCCAACCCTGCTACCAACACGCAGGAGGCCATCCAGTGGATGTACTTCGCCTACCTCGCTTCCGTCAAGGAGCAGAACGGCGCCGCTATGTCCATCGGCCGTACCTCCACGTTCATCGACATCTACGCTGAGCGCGACCTTGCCAACGGTACCTTCACCGAGGAGCAGATCCAGGAGTTCGTGGATCACTTCATCATGAAGCTCCGCATGGTCAAGTTTGCCCGTACCCCCGAGTACCAGGCCCTGTTTACCGGCGATCCGCAGTGGGTCACCGAGTCCATCGGCGGCATGGGTGTCGACGGCCGTACGCTCGTTACCAAGATGAGCTACCGCTACCTGCACACGCTCGAGAACATGGGCACCAGCCCCGAGCCCAACATGACCGTTCTGTGGTCGACCCGTCTGCCCGAGAACTTCAAGAAGTTCTGCGCCAAGACTTCTGTCGCCAGCTCCTCGATTCAGTACGAGAACGACGACCTCATGCGCGTCTACCACGGCGACGACTACGGCATTGCCTGCTGCGTGTCCTCCATGCGCATCGGCAAGGAGATGCAGTTCTTCGGCGCCCGCGCCAACCTGGCCAAGTGCCTGCTGTACGCACTCAACGGCGGTGTTGACGAGGTCTCCAAGAAGCAGGTCGGCCCCAAGTATCGCGCCGTCGAGGGCGATACGCTCGATTACGACGACGTTGTGGCCAAGTACAACGACATGATGAAGTGGCTCGCTGGCGTGTACGTCAACTCGCTGAACATCATCCACTACATGCACGACAAGTATTGCTACGAGCGCATCCAGATGGCTCTGCACGACAAGCACGTGCACCGCTGGTTCGCTACGGGCATTGCTGGCCTTTCCGTCGTGGCTGACTCCCTGTCCGCCATCAAGTACGCCAAGGTCCACCCCGTCCGCGACGAGAACGGCATCATTGTCGACTTCGAGACCGAGGGCGAGTTCCCCAAGTACGGTAACGACGACGACCGCGTCGACCAGATCGCTCACGACGTTGTGCACCAGTTCATGGAGTACATCCGCATGAACGACACCTACCGCAACTCCGTGCCCACGACCTCGGTTCTGACCATCACCTCCAACGTCGTGTACGGCAAGAAGACCGGTTCTACGCCTGATGGCCGCAAGGCTGGCCAGCCCTTCGCCCCGGGTGCTAACCCCATGCACAAGCGCGATAGCCACGGCGCCATCGCTTCGCTGTCTTCGGTTTCCAAGCTCCCGTTCCGCGATGCTCAGGACGGCATCTCCAACACCTTCTCCATCATCCCGGGTGCGCTCGGCAAGGAGGACCAGGTGTTCTTTGGCGATATCGACCTTGATCAGCTGGGCGAGTAACTATTGTTAGTGCTATACTAACAATAACGATTACTGATTAGTGCGCCGGTTTCGGCCGGCGCCTATCGATCGAAGGAGACACATTATGAAGGTTTCTGAAGTTTCCGAGACTCAGGCCGATAACCTGGTCCACATGCTCGACGCTTACGCCGAGAAGGGTGGCCACCACCTGAACATCAACGTCTTCAACCGTGAGACGCTGCTCGACGCTCAGGCTCACCCCGAGAAGTACCCGCAGCTGACCATTCGCGTTTCCGGCTACGCCGTGAACTTCCACACGCTCACCAAGGAGCAGCAGGACGAGGTCATTTCGCGTACCTTCCACAACAAGTTCTAAAGGGGTTTAACTCCCGCAGGATCGCCGGGGCTGTTTGGGCTACCTCCCAAAACGTCCTCGGACATGCAAGAAGCCCTCGCTGCGCACTTCGTGCGGCGAGGGCTTCTTGCGTCCTGCGGAATATTTTGGGAGGTAGCCCAAACAGCCCCGGCGGGGTCCTGTGTAGTCACCCTTTAGGCGGAACTCTCCTAATGGGTTGAGCGTTCTGGATTCTTGCTTGCTACCGTTTATCGCGTATAGCTACCGTTTGCGGAATAAGTAACACTCCTTAATAAACCGTGTAGAATCTCAGATAAGCACGGAGTTTTCCAGGGAGACGCTGTCCTTTGTTGTGTGCAAGGGGCGGCGTCTCTTTGGCGCTTGGAGGCCGTTCTGCAGCAGGACGGCGGACGTGCGTCACATATTCAAAAGCCAACGTCGAGATGGGTTGTGATGATAATGGGCAAGTACGTAATCGTGGTTGAGTCTGGTTCGGATGTGACGCCGGAGCTCTGCGAGCGCTATGGCATCGTGCGCGTGCCCATGCATGTCACGATTGGTGACGAGACCGTCGAAGACGGATCGATCGACCCGCTTGAGATTTACTCGCGTTGCAACGAGTTTGGTGTGATGCCCAAGACCAGCGGTTGCTCGCCGGCGGATTTTGCGCATGTGTACGACCGCATCCACGCCGAGCGGCCCGATGCGACCATTTTGCATCTTGCGTATTCCGAGGTTACGACCTGCTCACATCAGTCGTCGAAGATTGCGGCAAAGGGCCGCGATTACGTCTTCTCCATGGATACGCGCTTTGTGTCGGTGGGCCAGTCGCTTGTCGCCGTTGAGACCGCCAAGTATATCGAAGCCCATCCGGATGCCACCGTCGACGAGATTTTCGCCTTTACCAATTCGGTGATGGACCGCGTGCTGCTGGGCTTTGTTCCTACGGACCTTGCCTTCCTTAAGGCGGGTGGTCGCTTGTCCAACGTCGCGTTTCTTGGCGCCCATCTGCTCAAGATTAAGCCCTGCATTGAGGTAACGGGTGGCAAATTCGTGGCGACCAAGAAGCTCCGCGGCTCTATGCTCAAATGTGCCCGTGCCTTTATTGACCACATGGTTGCGAAGGGCGATATTGATTACTCGCACATTGGTTTGGCGTATTCAGTGGGCCTTTCCGAGGAGCTGCGCGACGATATGGAAGTCTATGCGCACGACCTGGGCTTTAATGACGTTACCTGGACTCAGGTCGGCGGCGTCATCTCGAGCCACTGCGGCCCGACCGCCTTTGGCGCGGTGCTTACGCTTAAGGCGTAGGGCCTGGCGTCTATCGATTTCTATTGCTTCGGCGGCGAGCGGGTTGTGACAACCTTCCCGCCGCTTTTGCGTGGAGTCAAATAGGACGATCAAATTGACCGCTAAACCGTTTCGCCATCAGGCGTATGGGCTAGAATGGCTCTGGCATTTTAATTGACAAAAACCAAAGAGAGGCAAGGTTGCGGGAATGGCTGAGATGACGCTTGAGGGTGTGGATGCTCATCCCGAGGACTCTGCGTATGCCCTGGGTCGCGTGCATTCGATCGAGACGATGGGAACGGTCGACGGACCCGGCATCCGCTTTGTGGTGTTTGTTCAGGGCTGTCCCATGCGCTGCGCGTATTGCCACAATCCCGATACCTGGTCTGTTAACGGCGGCACGATGGTGACCGTCGAGCATCTCATGGACGAGTTCCAGAGCAACCATGAGTTCTACCGTAGCGGCGGCATTACCGTTTCGGGCGGCGAACCGCTCCTGCAGCCCGAGTTTTTGGCCGACCTGTTCCGCGTGATGCACAACAACCCCGATGGCCGCGTACACACCTGCCTAGACAGCTGTGGCTATGCATTTGATCCCAAGCATCCGGAGAAGTTCGATGCTGTTCTCAACGAGACCGATATGGTGCTGCTCGACATCAAGCATGCCGATCCGGTTGAGCATAAAAAGCTGACCGGTTGCGATCCTGCGCGCATCCTGGCGTTTGGCGATGAGCTTGCCCGTCGCAAGATTAAGGTTGTTATTCGCCATGTGGTGGTGCCGGGTATCACCGACACGGCGGAGGAATGCGAGAAGCTCGGTCGCCTGATCGCTCCATGGCACAACGTGGTGGGCCTGGAAATGCTGCCGTATCACACGATGGGTGTCGTCAAGTACGAGCAACTGGGTATTCCCTATAAGCTCGAGGGCGTGCCCCAGATGGATACCGCGCGCATGCCCGAGCTGCGCAACGCCGTCATGACGGGCATGAAAAAGCGCCGCGCCGAACTCAAAAACGCCATCGGCTAGCGGCACTCATTGGGGACAGACTTAAATGAGTGCCCCGGGCACCTAGTTGATTGCTAAAGAGCCCCGTCAAGTTGCGGTGGAATAGTTCTTGTTTTTCGGCTTATGCCGCCCAAACAGGAACTATTTCACCGCAACTGCGTTTTGGGCAAAGATGCGCAACGGAATCGGTGTTTTTGCATAGAAACGCCTGTTTATTGTTTAGAGACACCTTAAACGCGACTGAATATCTTTGGAAAGAAATGCCTGCTATCGACATCGATGGCTGTACCTATGTCATGAGCGTCATGACATCGATGCCGTGGAGCGACCGCTCGAGCGAGGTTACGGCCGCGATTGCAAAGGCGCTGTTTGATACGCGAGCTGCACTGGCTTAGCGTGTTCGTTTGGCGAGGTCAAACAAAATGCTGGTACCATACCGTGGTTGAGAATTTCGTATAGGTTTGGGGAATGGTATGGCTACCATCGCGATTATCGGTGCGCTCGAAAAAGAGATCATGCAGATTAAGGAAGAGCTGAGCGACGTTTGCGAGGCACGGGAGGCAGGCTTGACCGTTGTGAGCGGTGGGCTCGACGGCCTGACAGTTGTCGCCACAACGGCGGGCATGGGCACGGTGAACGCCGCCGCTGCGACACAGCACCTCATTAGCAAGTATGCTCCGCAGGCTGTTGTGTTTTCGGGCATTGCGGGCGGTTTGAACCCCAAGCTCCATATCGACGACGTGGTCATTGGCAAACGCCTGCGCTATCTGGATACCGATACCGCGCTTATCGCCGAGTCCGCACCGGGGCTTGAGGAGTTTGGTTCGACGCCCGCGCTGGTCGATATTGCCGTCGACGTGCTTGCTGAGCGTGGGTTCGTTGACGCTTCGACAAATGCAGTCGCTTCGAACGAGGGCACCAAACAGTTCTTGGTCGGCACGATTGCCACGGGTAACCGCTTTGTGACGGGCGCCGCCATGCGTAGCGACGCTATCGAAGCGACACATGCCGATTGTGTCGGCATGGAGGGCGCGGCGATTGCTCATGTCGCAACCAAAAATGGTGTCGATTGCCTGGTGTTGCGCGCTATCAGCGATAATTGTGACGAGGCGTACGATGCAATTTGCGACCGAGAGTTCGATCTGTTCGAGTACGCGCGTGTCGCAAGTGACATTACGCTCGATATCGTCCGCCGCATTGCCGCTGCGCAATAGCGCGTCTATTTGTAAGAACCTACGACCAAGGAGTGTCCATGGCCGATTCCATTAACTACCAGCTTGCCAAGTTCGTCGCCAGCTACGGCAAGGTTTCGCAGATTCCCGAGTCCACCTGCCCTGAGGTGAGCTTTGTCGGCCGCTCCAACGTGGGCAAGTCCTCGATTATGAACAAGCTCTTTGGCCGCAAGAACCTGGTCAAGGTTTCGAGCACGCCGGGTAAGACGAGCAACATCAACTTCTTCGAGGCCGACGACGTGCATTTTGTGGACCTGCCGGGTTACGGTTTCGCCCGTCGCTCCAAGGCCGAGCGCGACCGCTGGGCAGAGCTCATCGGCGACTTCTTTGACTCCGAGCGCAGCTTTAACCTGGTCGTGTCGCTGGTGGATATTCGTCACGACCCGAGCAAGCTCGATCACGACATGATCGACTATCTGCAGGGCAACGAGTTCAACTTTATCGTCTGCCTCACCAAGGCCGACAAGCTCAGCCGCACCCAGCAGGCCCGCCAGGCGGCAGCCATCAAAAAGCAGCTCAACGTCCCGGCCGAAAACGTAATCATCACAAGCTCCCAAACCGGTGTGGGCATCGACGAGCTCAAGCGCCGCATTGCCGAGGCGTGCCTCTAATAAGTGCTTCAGTCTAGCAAGAGCCCCTACCAATAAAAAGCCAAACTATCAGCCCGGCGTCCCTTCATGCGCGAGGACGATTTTGAGGGAACATCCCGACCGTCCCGGACAGGTATATGAGGAGGATGTCTACAGGTACTCGATTTGAGCGCCTTCCGTGTCGCACGTCAGAATATGCGTATCGCACTTGGGGAACTGCTCGCGCAGCTTGACCTGCAGGAACTTCGCCACGATGGTATCGTCGGTTACGGCCATGAGGGTCGAGCCGGAGCCACTGATCCAGATGGTCTTGGCGCCGCCGTTAAGGCAGGTGTCGCGCACAGCGTTGTAGTCGGGAATCAGACGGCGACGATAGGGTTCCTGGATACGGTCGTCATTGGCGGCGGCAATCAGGTCCAGATCGCCGGTCTCGAGACCGCGCGTCATGCCGGCGATGCGGCCCATCTGCCATACGGCGGTGGAGAGTGGAATCTCCTGCGGCACAACCTTGCGCGCCTCGCTCGTATGCACCTCGTAGGGCGGAATCACGGTAATAAAACGCAAGCGATCGCTCACCTCGTAGCGCAGGCACTGGGGGAGCGAATCAGTCGGCGTAAAGGAGCAAACGGCACCGCCCAGGATGGCAGGGGCGACGTTATCGGGATGGCCCTCGACCTCGGTGGCAATGCGGACGAGCTCGGTACGGTCGACGGTGTGGCCCGTCAGCGCGGCGGCCGCCATGATGCCAGCGACGACGCAGGTGGAGCTGGAACCCAGGCCGCGAGCGACGGGTACATCGGTCTGGATGTCGATGGCAACGGGGAAGGCCTGCTCGCCCCAGGCGGCCAGAGCATCGACAAAGCTCACATAGACCAGGTTGTTCTCGTTTTGGAACTCCTCGGGGCAGCCCGTGATGGTGAGCTTGTCGGTACGCTCGAAGGTGAAGTGCGAGTAGAGGCTGACGGCCATGCCGAGGGTGTCGTAGCCGATGCCTAGGTTGGCGCTGGTTGCTGGGACGGTGATTTTGATCATGTGGGTCCTCCTGGGCGGGTCTGGCCGTTTAGTTCGCTGCTCGGGCAGTCCTGGCTCGCTCGGAAAGCACATTAAGTGCTTTCCGGCTCGTGCGGAACTCGCGACGAACTAAACGGCCAGACCCGCTCGCATGCTCGTCATCATCCCGAAAGCTTAATAAAAAGAAGGTGCGCCGGCTTTCGCCGGCGCTTAATAAGGGGTTTAGTTGGTGCTCATTCGTTTTGCTGCAGACTCGACGTAACTGTCCATCTCATCGACGTCGCAGACGTCTTCGAAGCGGACGGGCTTGGACTCGAGTTCGGCGAGCTGGGTCGGGGCGACCGTGTTGGTGGCCTGCTCGAGCACACGCATAGCCTCAAAATCATCCTCGGGAACGTCGAGGCCCAAGGCGTCGCAGCAGGCTCGCGGGAACTTGTAGGGGCTGGCGGTCGAAAGCAACACGCGGGCCTTGGCGCCCTCGGCGGGAGCGACCTTTTCGAAGACGTGATAGCCGCAAGCGGTGTGCGGGTCGATCACGTAGCCGTTCGCGTCCCAGCAGCTCTTGATGGCAGTGAGGACCTCGTCCTCGCTGGCCCAACCGCAACCAAAGACGCTCTGAATCTTTGCCAGCAGGTCGGCGGGAACTTCGTAGCGACCAGTCTGTGCCAGCTGCTCCATAAGGCCGGCAACGAGCTCGCAGTCGCCGTCGGACAAGAAGTAGAGCATGCGCTCCAGGTTGGAGCTAATAAGGATGTCCATCGACGGCGAGATGGTCGTGAAGAACGGGCGGTTACGGTCGTAAACGCCGGTGGTCAGGAAGTCGGCAAGCACGTTGTTCTTGTCGCTCGCCACGACGAGCTTGGCGACGGGCAGACCCATGCACTTGGCGTAGTAGCCGGCCAAGATATCGCCAAAGTTGCCGGTGGGCACACAGAACTCTACGGCGTCGCCAGCCTCGATAGCGCCGGCGCGCAGCAGTTGCGCATAGGCGGCAAAGTAGTAGACAACCTGCGGCACCAGGCGGCCGACGTTGATGGAGTTGGCACTCGAAAGCACAGTGCCGGCGGCTTCCAGGCGCTCGGCAAGCTCCTTATCGGCAAAGATGCGCTTGACGGCACTCTGGGCATCGTCGAAGTTGCCGCGGATGCCGCAGACGGCGACGTTATCGCCCTCCTGCGTGGACATCTGCAGATTCTGCACGCGGCTGACTTTGCCTTCGGGATAAAAGACGGTGATGCCCGTGCCCGGGGCGTCGGCAAAGCCGGCGAGTGCTGCCTTGCCCGTGTCGCCCGACGTGGCGGTGACGATCATGATGCGCTCGGCGCCGCCGTCCTTGGCGGAAGTGCGGGCCATCAGACGGGGGAGCATCTGCAGGGCGACGTCCTTGAAGGCGCTTGTGGGGCCGCCAAAGAGCTCCATCACATAGGTCTGAGGGACGTCAGCGCCCGGTGCGGCGTCGAGTTTGACGAGCGGCGTGACCTCTTCGCTCGCGAACGTGCCGCGGTATGCCTCATTCACACAGGCCGAAATTTCTTCGGTCGTGTAATCATTCAGTAACATTCCCAACACATCTTGAGCGATTTCAAAGTACGATTTATCTGCAAGCGAGCTGATATCGACCTGCTGGGTGCCGAGCTCGTCCGAGACAAACAAACCCCCGTCGGGAGCGATGCCGGTACGGATTGCCACCTTACTTGAGCACGATAAAGTGCGTCCTCGTGTACTATGATAAGTTCCCATATAACACTGCTCCTCGGATGCCTTGGTCCCAATCGGTGAAACCATGGTATCAGAGCGCGCAAAATAGGTTCGCAGAGGCTTTTTAGAAAGGTAACCTCCAGCCCATGATTAAGATTGCCAAGTTTGGCGGCTCGTCGGTCGCCGACGCCGAACACTTTAAGAAGATCAAGGCCATCGTCGATGCCGATCCGGCCCGCCGTTTTGTGGTGGTTTCTGCCTGCGGTCGCCGTTTTAAGGGCGACACCAAGGTGACCGATCTGCTCTACTTGGTCAACGCGCACGTCAAGTACCACGTGTCGTGCGAGGAGCTGCTCGAGGACATCGGCCAGCGCTATTTTGATATCGCTGACGAGCTGGGGCTCACCTATCCCATCCGCGAAGAGTTTGCGGCCTTTGCCGAGCGTGCTCGCTCCGGTGGCTACTCTACTGAGGAGCTCGTAAGCCGCGGCGAGTACTTTACCGCTCGCCTGATGGCCGAGTACCTGGGCCTGCCGTTCCTGGATGCCGCGACGGTCGTGGCGTTCCATCATGACGGTACGCTCAGCATGAACCGCACCGCCGAGCTGGTGCAGGAGTACGGCCAGCAGGGCGGCTTTGTTATGCCCGGTTTCTACGGCGCGACGCGTGAGGGGCAGATCAAGCTGCTCGACCGTGGCGGCGGCGATATTTCCGGCTCGATTCTGGCCAAGTGCCTTGGTGCCGACCTGTACGAGAACTGGACCGACGTTTCGGGCTTCTATTCTGCCGATCCGCGTATTGTTCCCGAGGCTCAGCCCATTGCGCGCGTTACCTACGAGGAGCTGCGCGAGCTTTCGTACATGGGTGCAAGCGTCCTGCACGAGGAGGCCGTGTTCCCCGTGCGCGAGGCAGGCATTCCGCTGGTCATCAAGAACACCAATGCGCCGCAGGACCCCGGCACCATCATTAGCGAGACGGCTGACGAGGGTGAGGCGGAGCCTATCATTACCGGCGTGACCGGCAAGCGCGGCTTTGTCGCCATCAACGTTGCCCGCGACCGCACCAAGCCCCGTGTCGGCTTTATGCGCCGTGCACTTTCGGTGTTCGAACGCTATGACGTTTCCGTCGAGCATATGCCCACCGGCGTCGACCGCTTTGGCGCCGTGGTGCAGGAGCAGGATGTGCACGACTCGCTGTACTCGCTCGTGGGCGACATTCAGCAGGAGGTCGAGCCGCTCGAGATCGAGGTTGTCGAGGGTTTGGCGCTCATCGCGACCGTCGGCCGTAACCTTCGCGGCCGCGCAGGTATCTCGGGCCATCTGTTTGGCATGCTTGGTCAGGCCGGCGTGAGCGTACGTATGATTTCGCAGAGCTGCGACGAGATCAACATCATTATCGGCGTAGAGGAGAAGGACTTCGACCTGGCGATTCGGACCATTTACCGCGCCTTCTCCGACGAGAACGGCATTGTGAAGGTCTCCGACCTGGAGGCTCCCGTGCCGGTCGATCCCGCTCCGGCCGCGCTCCACAAGTAGCTGCTATCCCAGTAGATTTTTGGGACTTGCTTCAAAAACTACGGCGGAGCGTTTCGTTTCGGTTTCGTTTCGACGGGGCGGGTTTCGTGCCCGCCCTGTTCTTGTATACACTGGCAACAATAATCGGCCTGCTCGGCGTGCGGGCAAAAGCCACAGCCTTTAAAGGGGGAAGCATGAAACAGTACACGGTTGCTATTTTGGGCGCGACGGGAGCCGTGGGCACCCAGATGCTTGAGTGCCTCAACGAGCAGGAGTTTCCGGTCGGCAAGCTCAAGCTGCTAGCGAGCGCGCGCTCTGCGGGCAAGACCGTCGAGTTCCGCGGCGAGCAGGTTGTGATTGAGGAGGCTTGCCCCGAGGCCTTTGAGGGCTGCGACATCGTGCTCGGCGCCGCCGGCGACGATATTGCGAAGGAGCTACTGCCCGAGGCCGTCAAGCGCGGCGCCGTCGTGGTCGACAACAGCCACGCCTTCCGCATGGATCCCGAGGTGCCGCTGGTCGTGCCCGAGATCAATGCCGACGACATCAAGTGGCATCACGGCCTTATCGCCAATCCCAACTGCGCGACCATCATCGGCCTGGTTCCCACGTGGCCGCTGCACCAGCTTGCTGGCGTGAAGCGTATGATCGTGTCCACGTATCAGGCAGCTTCGGGCGCTGGCGCTCCCGGTATGGCCGAGCTCGAGGCTCAGCTTGCCGCCCTGGGCCGTGGCGAGGAGATTCCCGAGCCGCGCGCGTTTGCCGCCCAGCTGGCGAGCAACCTGATTCCGCAGATCGGCGGTGTCAAGGAGGAGGGCTTTACCTCCGAGGAGATGAAGTTGCAGAACGAGGGCCGCAAGATCATGCACCTGCCCGAGCTGCGCGTGAACTGCACCTGCGTGCGCGTGCCCGTGCTGCGCTCGCACTCCGAGAGCGTTACGCTCGAGTTTGAGCGCGACATCACGGTGGAAGAGGCCCGTGCTGCGCTGGCTGCCGCTCCGGGAGTGAAACTGGTTGACGACATGAGCGCCGAGGATGCACACGACCGCTTCCCCATGCCGATGGACACCTCCGACCAGGATTTGATTTGGGTCGGCCGTGTGCGTCGCGACATCTCGAACCCCGAGGCCGCGCGCGGCATCACCTTCTGGTGCTGCGGCGACCAAATCCGTAAGGGCGCGGCAACCAACGCCGTCCAGATCGCTAAGCTGCTCTGCGAGTAGTGCGACCTGTCCGGCGGGGTCCGGGCTTAGTTTTCAGAACGTCCTCGACCATGTGTGGCGCCTTGTCCTGCTCCTTCGGAGCCGCGGACAAGGCGCCACACTGGTCTGCGGAGTGTTCTGAAAACCAAGCCCGGCCCCCGCCTGCGGTGACGTTGTTGCGAGCGGCCTGCGATGGGGGCCGTTGTTGGTTGGGGCCGCTGGGCTGATGTGGGGGCGCGTGGCTGTTGCGGGCCCTGGTCCCGGCGGCGGCCTCGGCGCTTTGCGCCCTGCCGCCTTGGGGGACTTTGGGGTCGTGCGGCAGCTGTGGCGCTGTCGCGCCTGCTGCCTTGGGTGACTTTGGGGTCGATTGGGGTTGTCTGCACAATTCGCGGTATTATGTTGCGGAGTTTTGAAAGGAGCCGCTGGTGGTCACGACGACATTTGCTTCGCCTTTGGGCGAAATCTTGCTTGCCGCTGATGGCCGCGGTCTGACGGGGCTTTGGTTTGAGGGGCAGGAGCACTTTGGTTCCACGCTTCTCCGGGAAGACTCCGAACATGTTGAAGGCGCCGACGCGGTTTCTGGTACCGGTGGCATGTCGTCGGTGAGTCCGGCAAATGGTGTGGCCTCTTCGGTGCTTGAGCGTTCTTGGGCTTGGCTGAATGCTTATTTTGCGGGGCAGGAGCCTCGGTATACGCCGCCGTTGCATTTGATTGGCACGGCGTTTCAGCGTGAAGTCTGGTACGAGCTGCTTTCTATTCCGCGTGGCGAGGTCGCTACGTATGGCGAGATCGCCCAGCGTGTTGCGGCTCGACATCGTGTACCGGGAAACGAGGACCCCGTTGTGTCTCCTCGTGCGGTGGGGGCTGCGGTCGCTCGCAACCCTGTTTCGATTATTGTGCCGTGCCATCGCGTGGTTGCCGCCGATGGTTCGCTCAACGGATATGCCGGCGGCCTCGACCGTAAGGAGTGGCTACTGCGGCTTGAGGGCGCGTACGAGGAATAGCGCTCGGGCACTTTGCATAGCCAAGACGCCCTGAAAGAACGAGTCGCCGTCCTTTCGCGGTCGGCATGCGTCCAAGTGCTCAGCATCTGCGCCTTAAGTTTGGCTAAGCCATATTCTGCGCATTTAAAAACGTGCAGGTTGAGCAGCTAGGGCTGCGCTAAGGCAGCTGGCGGTGCGCTATCATCGGCAGTATCGAAACCTGTATAGCCGTGCGCCAAAGGAACAACTATGAAGCTGATGCTTGCCGAGGACGAACCTGGCCTCTCCCGCGCCCTCACCGCGATTCTTCAACATAGCGACTACGAGGTCGACACCGCCCTCGACGGTCTGACGGCGCTCGAATATCTGCTTGCCAACGACTATGACGCCGCAATTTTGGACATCATGATGCCCAGGATGGACGGCATCGAGGTGCTCAAACGTACACGCGCCGCCGGTAAGCGACTGCCCATCATTATGCTTACGGCCAAAAGCGAGGTGTCCGATAAGGTCGAGGGCTTGGACGCCGGCGCCAACGATTACCTGACTAAGCCGTTCGCCGCCAAGGAGCTACTTGCTCGCATTCGTGCCATGACGCGTGCCGCCACGGCAATTGACGCCACGACGCTCAGCGTGGGCAACGTGCGCCTCGACACGGCATCGTGCACGCTTGCGGGTCCCTTGGGTGAGGAGCACCTGGCCAATCGTGAGTTTCAGCTTATGGAGCTCTTTATGCGCAACGCCGGCACGCGTATGCCCACCGAACGTCTGATGCTCGAGGTTTGGGGCGAAGACGCGCCCGAAGGCGCCAATGTGGTGTGGGTCTACATCTCGTACCTGCGCAAAAAGCTGACGGCACTGGGTGCCGACCTGGCCATCCGCGCGTCGCGCAACCAGGGATATTCGCTCGAGGTTGTCGAGGAAGGAGAACGGGCGTGAGCGTGCGCACGTGGTGCAAGCGCATGGCGGCGAAGCTCGGCATGGGTGTGGGCTCGGGTAATCCGGGGCGCGCCGATGCTGCCAGTGCAATGGGCCGTCGCCTGCGTCGTAAGTTCATCCTCGTTGCCATGGGCGCTGTGACCGTGGTGCTCACGCTCATCATCGCTGGCATCAACATTGTCAATTATTCGCATGTTTGCAAGATGGCCGATGCACGACTGGACTATATCCTGGCAGGCAAGGATGGCATTGATGGGGAGGACGAGCCTAAGACCGGTCCCGGTCAGGATGCGGTTGCCGGCAAGGTTGCTACCGGTAACCGGGCGGCCGTTCGCGATGTGCATTTTGAAGGCATGACGGCGGAGTCTCCCTTCGACACGCGCTACTTTACGGTGTCGATTGCCGGCGGGCAGGTGACCGATGTCAACACGGCCCGCATTGCCGCGGTAGGTGCCAAGCGTGCCGCCCGCATCGCTGCAGGACTATATTCCAAGGGTTGGACTTCGGGCTTTTCTGGCAACTACCGTTATACGGCTACGGTTCAGGGCGACAAGACAACCTATGTGTTCGTGGACTGTTCGCGCGAGCTTGCAAGTTTCCATTCGTTTTTGAGCGCGAGTGTGGCAATCAGCTGCATTGGCTGGCTGGCGGTGCTGGCAATTGTAACGGTCGCCTCGGGTGCGGTGATTCGGCCGATGGTCGAGAGTTATAGCAAACAGAAGCGCTTCATTACCGATGCAAGCCACGAGATCAAAACGCCGCTGGCCGTGATTGACGCCGCCAACGAGGTCCAAGAGATCGAGAGCGGCGAGAGCGAGTGGACGCAGAGCATTCACGAGCAGGTCGCGCGGCTGACGGCGCTCACGGAGCGTCTGGTGTTCCTGGCGCGTATGGACGAGGGTTCGGCCGGCTTTACTATGGCGACGATTGATCTTTCGGAGGCCGTGGACACGGCTGCGACGCCATTTGAATCGGTGGCGGTTTCGCGCGGAAAGCGGCTGTCGACGTCGATCGCGAGCGGTGTGCGGGCCCATGCCGATGCCGCGGCAGTGGCGCAGGTTGTTGAGCTGCTGCTGGACAACGCCACACGCTACGCAAGCGAGGACAGCGTGATCGAGCTGAGCCTGCGTGCCGTTTCGCGCGGTGCGGGCAAAGGCTCGGCCGAGCTTGTCGTATCGAATGCTGTTGATGAGCTGCCCGAGGGCGACCTGGACCGGCTGTTCGACCGCTTCTATCGTGCGGACGTGTCGCGCAGCTCCAAGACAGGTGGCTCGGGCGTGGGGCTGTCCGTCGTGCGCGCCATCGCCGAAGCCCATGGCGGATCCGCCACCGTATCCGGCCACGATCATCAGATCACCTTCACCGTCCGCCTCTAAAACCTGCCAAAAAGGGACAGGTTTATTTTGGCAGGTTTTATCTGTGCAGACGGCAGCGGAGGCTGGCGGTGATCGGCGCCATGAACGCCACCGACCCAAATAAACGCACCTCTAACTGCTAAAATATGGACATCGTTGTTCGGCTCCCGAAGGAAAGGAGACGGTCATGCAGTACGAGATCGGCGGAGGGGCTTTCCCGGTTGTTACGTGCAACCTTAGCGACGGCGAATCCATGATCACCGAAAGCGGTGCCATGGTCTGGATGACCCCCAACATGGAGATGTCCACCTCGGGCGGTGGCATAGGCAAGATGTTCTCTAAGGCTTTTTCGGGTGAGGCGTTGTTCCAAAACATTTGGACCGCGCACGGCGATGGCATGATTGCGTTTGGCTCTTGCTTCCCCGGCCGCATTATACCGATCGAGATTGGCCCTGGTAAGAGCTGGATTTTGCAGAAGCGTTCGTTCCTTGCCGCGGAAAGTGGTGTTGAGCTGAGCATCCACTTTAACAAGAAGGCAAAGACCGGCGTCTTTGGCGGCGAGGGTTTTATCATGCAAAAGCTCACGGGCTCGGGTATTGCCTTTGCCGAGATCGACGGCGACCTAGTTGAGTACGAGCTTGCTGCTGGCCAGCAAATGATTGTAGATACCGGCAACGTGGCCGGCTTTGAGGAGACGGTGAGCATCGACGCGCAGATGGTCAAGGGCGTCAAAAACATCATGTTTGGCGGTGAAGGCGTGTTTAACACTGTGCTCACCGGTCCGGGGCGCATCTGGCTGCAGACAATGCCTATTTCCAATCTTGCGGCAGCAGTGGCTTCGATGACCAACAACAATAACTAATCGTGTATAGGATGACGCGCGCGGCGGGCCTGGCCTGTCGTGCGCGTTTTTTGGTGGCAAACGCCCTGTTTATCGGGTGCGGCTGTGCTCCTGCAGTGCATAGATCGACTTATCCATGTTGAACAGGTAGGCCACGACGCAGACAATAAAGAACGTCGGCAGACTGCTAAAGCCAAAGACCTCGCAGCCAATAAAGATGGGCGCGAGCAGCGTGTTGGTGGCGCTGCCAAAGACGGCGGCGTATCCCAGCGCGGCGCAGAGCTCGACGGGCATGCCGAGAATTCCGGCGAGCACGACACCCAGGCTGGTTCCGATGGAGAACAACGGCGTCACCTCACCACCTTGATATCCTGCGGCAAGCGTGGCGATGGTGAGTGTGAATTTGAGCGCCCAGTCCCAAGGCATGATGGTGACCTTGCCGTCACCGTTGAGCGCCGCCGATATCAGGTTGGTGCCAAGGCCGCAGTATCGCCCCTGCCACAGCACGAACAGAATCGCCGACAGCGCAAGGCCCATAACGGCAATGCGTATGTAAGGGCTGGGGAGCAGCCGCGCCGCAAGGGTCTTGGCGTGGGCAAGGCACCAGGCAAAAGCGCCACCCACCATGCCAAACGCGATGCCCAGCAGCGCCAGCCGTCCAAGACCGGGGAGGTCGAGCGCATACGAGGCGGTAACGGCGACCTCGAACTTCTCGAGCCCCAGGGCGCCCGAGGTCATGCTTGCGGCAAGTGAAGCCGTAAGCGCGGGAAACAGCGCGCGGTATTCCATGCGTCCGGCGACCAGCACCTCGAGCGCAAAGACCGTGGCGGCGAGGGGCGTTCGGAAGAGTCCGGCAAAGCCGGCGGCCATGCCGATAAGCAAAAACGTGTTGCCGGGTTCTCGGAAAGGTAGACGTCGGCCGATCCAATGCGAGACGGTTGCGCCGATCTGCACGGCTACGCCTTCGCGTCCCGCGCTGCCGCCAAAGAGATGCGTGGCCCACGTGCTCAGCATAATGAGCGGCACCAGACGCGGGGAGATGGCGTCCTCGCGTCCGTGACCTACGTCGAATACTAAGCTCATGCCCCGATCGGTGCCTTTGCCCCAGGTGCGGTAGGCAAATACGATGGCCAAGCCCATGAGGGCGAGGAAGGGAAGGAGCAGTACGATGTGCTCGTCACGGAAGGCGCCAATTGCCAGGAGCACACGACCAAAAAGGGCACAGATGGCGCCAACGATAACGCCGATAGGGATTCCGACGGCGCCCATGAGCACGAGACCGCTATAGGTGTTGACCAGGCGTTTGATTCTGCTCGAAGCGCTGCTTTCTGACATTTTGCTTTCCGACACTTGCTCTCTTGATAGAAAAAGAGCTGGAGTTGCGCATCGTTGAGAGGCTTTCCAGCTTTAGCAAAACAAACTTATAAGATGCGACGGGCCGCGTCAAGATAATTACCGGACGGCCTAGGAGGCGGCTGGTTGGCTGGCTTAAAACCTAGCGCGTGAAATGACGCCCCACGCTATTCAGCGCGCTTGATAGGATGACGAACCACGGTCTTAAGTTTCTCCGGTGCGCATTTGCGTGGATCGGAGAGATAGATTTCGTGATGTAAACGGGTGTCTGAGAAGTCGGGAACATAGCCCAGCTCGGTCGTGTATTCATGCATAGCGTCTACGGTCGCCGGTTCGTTGTCGTAGGGCCCGGTGTGCATGCATTGAACGCAGAGACCCTCGTCAACTTTAAGCAGTTCGACGGCGGAAAAGTCCAGTTTCTTTTTGGTCGTGGCTTCCGCGACTGCCCAGTCAAAGTCATCTCGGGTGACGAAATCAGGCAGGCGGATGCACGAGATAAAGTTGAAATTGTCCTTGTGTACATAATCGATGTCGCCGCTCGGGGACTCTTGCCACCAGAAACCCTCGAGCGGCGGTACCACAAAGTCGAAATAGCCCTCGATACTCCTTGAGCCTTTCTTCGACATCTTGACGGTATAGGCGATGCCGTAAAGTAGCGGCAGGGCGTTTTGATACTCGCCACCTTCGGTATTTGGGTCGCCCTTTCCGCGAACGGCAACGTAGCTCATAGGCGGGACTGTTACGATACTCGGCTTGCTTGCAGGTTTGTAGAGCTCCTTGCATTCCTTCTTAAAGTCGAACGCCATGTTGGCCGCCTTTCTGCGTATTGGCCTGCTTAGATAGTTGAATCATATCATAGAAACGAACAGCTGTTCGAATTATTTGGCTGACAGATTGAGATGCGTGCGTTGTGTTTGGCGGTCGGCCTGACCCCGTCGATGATTTCTCGGCCTCCCCGGCGCCTCATCTATAGCTGCCGTTTCCCCATATAAAACATGCCAAAATAAACCTGTCCCTTTTTGGTCGGTGCGAAATGGGTAATACTAAAGAGTTATCCGACCAGATGGGAATTAATCGATGGCCTATATCGAATTCAAAGACGTCATCAAGGCATACGGCGAGGGCGACGCCCGCATCCACGCGCTCGACGGCGCGAGCTTTACGGTCGAGCGCGGCGAGCTCGCCATCATTCTGGGTGCTTCGGGCGCCGGCAAGACCACGGCCCTCAACATTCTGGGCGGCATGGACACGGCAACTTCTGGCACCGTGACGGTGGACGGGCGTGACGTGAGCTCTGCCAACGAGGCTCAGCTTGTGGAATACCGTCGCGCTGACGTCGGCTTTGTCTTCCAGTTCTACAATCTGGTTCCTAACCTGACGGCGCTTGAGAACGTCGAACTCGCGGCGCAGATCTGCCCCGATTCGCTCGATGCCGAGCAAACGCTTCGCCAGGTTGGCCTGGGCGACCGCCTCGCTAACTTTCCGGCGCAGCTTTCGGGCGGCGAGCAGCAGCGCGTATCCATCGCCCGCGCGCTGGCTAAGAACCCCAAGCTGCTTTTGTGCGACGAGCCTACGGGTGCACTCGACTACAAAACCGGCAAGCAGATCTTGCAGCTGCTACAGGACACTTGCCGCAAGCAAGGCATTACGGTCATCATCATCACCCACAACTCTGCGCTGGCGCCCATGGCCGATCGCCTGATCCGCTTTAAGAGCGGCCGCGTGGAGAGCGAGACGGTCCAGCAAAATCCTGTGCCTATCGAGACGATCGAGTGGTAGCGCCCATGAATCAGGACCGCCAAAACAGCCAACGCTGCGACGCGCAGAACACGGAGCGCGAGCAGGATTTTACGACCTACCGTACCGCCCAAAGCTCAAACGATATGGTGCCGACGGTTTTTCGCCGTGGCATCTACCGCACGATTCGCGGCAGCCTCAAACGCTTCTTGTCTATCGTTGTGATCACCGCGCTTGGCGTGAGCGTGATGTGCGGCCTTAAGGCGGGCTGCGAGGACCTGTGTGATTCGGTCGACGCCTATTTTGACCAGCAGAATGTCTATGACATCAACGTGCAGTCGACCTATGGTCTGACCGATGACGATATTGCCGCGATCCAAGAGGTCGATGGCGTCGAGACGGCCGAGGGCATCTATACCGAGACCGCCTATACCGCCGTGGGTACGACGCGCGAGCGTGTCGTCGTACAGAGCCTCTCCAAAGAGAATATTGACCAACCGGTGCTAGTGCGCGGCGAGCTGCCCGAGACTTCGGGCGAAGTGGCAGTGACCTCACGTTTTTTGAAGGCTTCGGGCAAGAAAATCGGCGATACGGTGAGCTTTGCCGCCAACGATGCGAGCTCGTCGAACCAAAGCGCCAAGGACCAGTTTGCCGATGGGGACTACACCATTACGGCTGAGGTCCTCGATCCCACTGATGTGAGCTCCGACTCGACCGTCAACGCCTTTCGCGCTGCTTCGACTGCGGACTACAAGTTCTACGTGAGCGAGGATGCCGCGACATCTTCTTCCTACTCCGCTGTCCACGTGGTCGTCGAGGGAGCCAAGAGCCTCAACTCCTATTCGGATGCCTACTCGGCAAAGATCAATGAGGTCAAGGGCAATATCGAGAAGATCCGCGAGGAGCGTGAGAAGGCGCGCGCCCAGGAGCTGACGGTCGACACACCGGCGAGCTTGGACGCGGCTGAGCGTCAGGCGAATATGGTCTTTGGGATCGAGCAGGACAACATCAATCGCATGGCCGAGGGCAGCGACGAGCGTGCGCAGGCGCAAGCCGACCTGGACCAGCGCCGCGCCGCCGCCGACCAGCAGTTTGCCGATGCCCGCGCCGAGCTCTCTGACCTGGGCGAATGCACCTGGTACATCCAGGACCGCGGCAATATCGCAAGCTACTCGAGCGTCGAGAGCGATAGTTCTTCGATCGAGGCCATCGCCACGGTGTTCCCGTTCATCTTCTTTATCGTCGCCGTGCTTATCAGCCTCACCACCGCCACCCGCATGGTCGAGGAGGAGCGCACGCTTATTGGCCTGTACAAGGCGCTCGGCTATTCGCGCGGGCGTATCCTGTCCAAATATGTGGACTACTCGCTGTGGGCGTGTCTGATCGGTGGCGTGCTCGGCAATATCATCGGATTTGTGGGTCTGCCGCTGTTCCTGTTTACGGTGTTCGACGACATGTACTCGCTGCCCCAGATGTTGCTTTCGTACGACATCGTGTCATCACTCGTGTCGGTAGCGCTGTTTGCCGTGGGCGTGGTGGGCGCCACAATTATCGCCTGCCGCCACGAGATGGCCGAGACCCCAGCCTCGCTCATGCGCCCCAAGGCCCCGCGCGCCGGCTCGCGCATTCTGCTCGAGCGCATCGGCTTTATCTGGCACCGCATGGGCTTTTTGAACAAGGTCGCTGCACGCAACCTGTTCCGCTACAAAAAGCGCGCCTTTATGACCATCTTTGGCATTGCGGGCTGCACGGCGCTTGTGATTTGCGGTATGGGCATCCGTGATACGTCGGTCGCGCTGTCGCCCAAGCAGTACGGGCACATCACACGCTACGATTTGCTGGCGGTCGCCAATCCCGATGATTTTTCGCAGACGTGCGCGGCGTTGGATGAGCGCAGTGCAGCCAAGGATTCCAACGTGACCGTGACTTCGACGCTGCCGATTATGACCGACAACGTTACCTTTACATTCGGCGGAAAGAGCGAGACCGTGCAGCTGATCGTGGTGCCCGATGACCGCACGAACGACCTGGATGACTACGTGCGCCTAGAGGACGAGTCCAAAGAACCGCTCGCCCTGCGTGACGGGGATGTGTATTTGAGCAAGAGCTCTCAGCTGGTGCTGGGGATCAAGCCGGGCGATACGGCACACGTCCAGGATTCGTCGCTCAATGTTGCCAAGGTCAAAGTCAGCGACATCTCGCTCAACTATCTGGGCAACACGCTTTACATGACGCAAGGCACCTATGAGCGCGCGTTCGGTCGAAGTGCACGCCTTAACGGCGTCTTTGTGCTGCTTAAGGGTTCGTCGGCCGACCAGATTGCGTTTAGCAAGAATCTTAAGAGTGACGGTTGGCTTACGATTTCGAGTACGGCCGAGCATTGGGAAAACTATGAGGCGAACTTTACGATTATCAATTCGGTCGTGGTGCTCGTGACCTTTATGGCGGCGTGCCTGTCGTTTGTGGTGGTGTTTACGCTGTCCAACACGAATATCTCCGAGCGCGAGCGCGAGCTGGCGACCATTAAGGTGCTGGGCTTCCGCCGTGGCGAGGTGCACCATTACGTCAACAAGGAGACGTTGATCCTCACGGCAATTGGCGCCGCGCTGGGCGTGCCACTGGGCGGCTTGCTGGCCGAGAGTTTTACGTACATTTTGCAGATGCCGTCGCTGTACTTTGACGTCGAAGTCGAGCCGCTGAGCTACGTGCTTGCCGTGGTGCTTTCCTTCGGCTTTACGATCATCGTCAACCTCGCTACCAATCGCACCCTCAATAAGATCGACATGGTCGGCGCCCTCAAGAGCGCCGAGTAACCTGCCAAAAAGGGACAGGTTTATTTTGGCAGGTTTTATCTGGGCGAACGCCGGGCACCTACGAGCGACCCGGCGTTTGTTGCTTTGCTATCTTTTGCCCGCAGGCGTGGATGAGAGGCTCTCTTTAGCCTTCGAGATTGAGCTTGAATGGGTCGTATGTCATAAAATGGGCCTATCTACTACGTTTGCTACCACACCCTCGACCATGACAAAGATTATGAAATTAAAACCGCAGGTAGAGGGCTTGCAAATATTCGGAAAAGGCGGGTATGGTCGGCCCTCTCGAGTTAAACGTAGTAAATAGGCCCTTTTCTTGGCGCGTGGTCAGCTCAATGCTAATCTCCGTGCCGGAACTGACCCAGTTGTTTGTAGGTTGCGGTGATATACGGACTGTTTGGCGCTTTGGAGCTTCAAAACAGTCCCTATCTCACCGCAACTTAGGAGAAGGGCGGGGGTGGTTGGGTGCTGGTGGGTCGGAGCGTGTTAGGCCTGTTGGCGGTGCTTCCATTGTTTGCGGCACCAGCGCATGAGCGCTTTGATGACGGGAATCGTGATGAGGATGATCCATGCAGGATGGGGCTGTCCCAAACAGAGCCACATGTAGAGGAACCAAGCGATGGCGGCTGCCGGGTAGATGACCTCGATCAGCTTAGATAAGTGGCGTTGGTCGATAAAGTCGCCAAGCGCGTAATAGACGGGAATCAGAAAGACGAGGAAGAGTCCCGTAGCCCATGTGCCGTAGACAATGCCGAGCACCAGATAGGCGAGGGCGACAAGCGCAGGGAAGGGGAATTTGTTCCATGCACGTCCGACCTTGGTGTGGAAATGCTTGCCGTGATGGTCGAGCTTGTCGTGTGCTTCCTTCCAGCTGGAAAACGTCTCGCCGTCGATGGTGACGGTGCCGTCGTCATTGGTGCGTACGCTATGTCCATCGTCCTCAAGCGTATCGATATGCACGCCGTCCGGCCCCACATGCACCTCTTCGCCCTTGCGCTCGTTGGTCACATGGATGCCGCTCCAACCAACATGGACTTCCTCGCCTTTATTGGGATCAATGACGTGGATACCGCGCGCGAGGGAAATATCGACAAGTGGCTTATCGCTGCAATCAGCGTGTTCAGTAGAAGCCTCAGCCTCCTCAGCCTTATCTGAAGCTTTGGTGCCGGCGTTGCTGTTCTGCGCCTCATCATCAGCCTGCGAGTCGTCAGTGCTATCCACCGCCTCCCCATACAGCAGCTCATCCAGCGACACGCCATACAGCGCGGCGAGCGCAATAAGGTTATCGGTATCGGGAGAGGATTCGCTGCGCTCCCATTTACTGACAGCCTGACGACTCACACCCAGCTGGGCGGCAAGCGCCTCCTGAGAAAGCCCGGCAGCCTTGCGGCGATCGACGAGCCGCTGTGCCATCGCAAGATCCATGACAGTTCCTTTCATGTGGTGACCGTAATCGAATGAGCCGAGTATGCCGAGAACAACCGGTAGCGACCACCATTTCTAGTTAGAATCTGCCCCAACCCTACCGCAACTACCGGTAGCAACCCCTAACGACCAGCCATTTCAGGACAAATGTCAGTGCAAGTAGCAGCCAAGAGCCCCACTCAGTAAGTTGCGGTGGAATAGTTTTTGGATTCAGCCATTTGCGGACTAAGCAGGAACTATTTCACCGCAACTGAATTTCAGACCAGGCACCCGCAGCAAGAAGACGAATAGCCTCGGCGAGTATGTAAACGCAGGGCCCTCCGACCCCGCCCGACGATTTCGATTGGCGACCTTTGACGGAGTCAAGGGAGGAGCCAAATCGAAAGGCTCTGTTAGACCAAGGTTGACATAAAAACGATGTCACCGCGAGGCGGTA
>CALEXE010000145.1:0-2850 GCA_937925265.1 uncultured Collinsella sp.
TCAAACTTCTTAAGCACCTTGCGGGCGATGATGTAGTCCATGCCGCCCAGCTCGGTGCCGCCGCACGCCACGTACACGGGGATAAAGTCGTACATCTGCTTGATGATACGGTTACCAAAGGCCAGCTTAAAGCGGGTCTGCAGGTACTGGTCCAGCTTGTGCATCTTCTGGAGCAGTTCCTCGTCGATCACGTACTCGACCTTGGCCTTTTGGAACAGATACTGCAGATGCTCGGCCGTCACGTGCACGCGCTCGATCGTTTCCTGATCCGTCATGCTCTCCCCTTTCGCTGGGTTGATGGTCCCCTCCAGCATACCCCGCCACGCCAGCGCCGCACTCTTCATTCCGTGCTTAATTCCGCGCCGCTCACCAAGTTGAGCCATCATGCCCGCGCTCCTTTTGCGACAATTGCGCTAACAGGACGAGAGGAGTCCTCATGAAGCCACGTATCATTGCCATCACCTGCGGTGTTGCAGGAACCGCCGTCGGCCTTGCCGCTGCCGCCGGCATCGTTTACCGCAAGCAAATCAAGTCCGCCGCGTCGCTCAAACGCTTGACCGGCTACGCGGATGGCTATGACCTGTACGCAATCGACATCGCCTACGACTACAATCTTGATCGCATCATCGCCGCTGGCGTGCGCGACGACCAGGCCTACACCGATGCCGTGGTGGCGCAGGTGCTGCCCGGTGTGCCGGCACATGTCCAGGCGCCCCAGTTTGCCTGCAGCGCTTTTGTCGCCGTAGATGCCGAAGGCCGCGTGCGCACCGGTCGCAATTACGACTTTAAGGACGACACCTCGGCGCTGCTGGTGCGCAATCACCCACGCGGCGGCTATGCCTCCATCGGGTTTGCCGCCCTTAACAACCTGGGCGATAACACTCCGCTTGACTCCGTCGCCGGACGCGCCGCCGCACTCATGGGCCCGTTTGCCCAGCTCGACGGCGTCAACGAATGTGGCGTGTCCATTGCCGTGCTCACCCTGGATTCCAAACCCTGTGACCAGGACACGCAGCGCCCCGTCATCAATACCTCGCTCGCCATCCGTCTGGTGCTCGACCGTGCCGCCACCACGCAAGAAGCTGTCGACCTGCTTTCCGCCTACGACATGCACGCCATGGCAGGACGCGATTACCACTTCTTTATAAACGACGCCGCCGGTGACGCGCGCGTAGTAGAGTGGGATCCGCGCGATCCGGACCGCGCTTTCAAAGCGACTCCTGTACGCCAGGTTACGAACTTCTACGCCTGCTATGGCGACGAAGTGCTCCCCAACCAAAAGAACGGCGAGCTGGGCCATGGCAAGGAACGCGCCATCGCCATCGCCGATGTCCTCGACGCCCATGTCGGTGCCCAAGACGAAACGATTGCCTGGGAAGCCCTGCGAGCCGCAGCGCAAGAGCCCAATCCGGAAGACATCACCAGCAATACGCAATGGTCGGTCGTCTTCGGCAATACCGAGCCCGCTGCCGCCATCACGCTGCGCCGCCACTGGGGCAACGTCGATGCCTTCGCACTGTAAGGAGCCAGGCCCGTCGACCTTACGTTCCCTGACGTTGCTTACATTTCCATACGCTTGAGCTAACACGTTTTACCCCCGTATCAACAGTGTGCGGGGGTAAACTTATGCGCATGTTATAACTTGCCCGGAAGGATTCATAATGCTCAGGATCGGTCTTCTTACCAGTGGCGGCGACTGCCAGGCGCTCAACGCCACCATGCGCGGCATTGTCAAAACGCTTATGACCAATAGCGAAGAGCCTATCGAGATCTATGGTTTTGAGGACGGCTACCAGGGCCTTATCTACAGCAGGTTCCGCGTCATGACGCCCGCCGATTTTAGCGGCATCCTCACCCGCGGCGGCACCATCCTGGGCACGAGCCGCACGCCGTTCAAGCGCCTGGACATTCCCGAGGCCGACGGCGTCGAGAAGGTGCCCGCAATGGTCCACACCTATCATAAGCTGCAGCTCGACTGCCTGTTTATGCTGGGCGGCAACGGCTCCACCAAGACCGCCAACCGCCTGCGCGAAGAGGGCCTCAACGTTATCGCCCTGCCCAAGACCATCGACAACGACACCTGGGGCACCGAGTTGACGTTTGGCTTTACGAGCGCCATCGACGTCGCCACCAAGTGCATCGACGACATCCACACCACTGCCTCGAGTCACGGCCGCGTGTTTGTCATCGAGATCATGGGCCACAAGGTCGGTTGGATTCCGCTGTATGCCGGCGTCGCGGGCGGCGCGGACGTCATCCTGATTCCCGAGATCCCCTACGACATGGACAACGTCATCAAGACCATCGAGCATCGCATGGAGACCGGCAGCCGTTTTACCATCGTGGCCGTCGCCGAGGGCGCTATCTCCAAGGAGGACGCGGCGCTGTCCAAGAAGGAGTACAAGAAGAAGCTTGCCGAGCGCACGAGCCCGTCGATCGTGTACGACATCGCCAAGGAGATCGAGGCCAAGACCGGTCGCGAGACCCGCGTCGCCATCCCCGGCCACACGCAGCGCGGCGGCCAACCCGACGCCCAGGACCGCATCTTTGCGACCCAGTGCGGCGTCGAGGCAGCGCTTGGCTGCCTACGCGGCGAGTTTGGCTACATGATTGCCCTGCGTGACGGCAAGATGTGCCACATGCCGCTCGAGGAGGTCGCCGGTAAGCTCAAGTATGTCGACCCCCAGAGCGACCTGGTGCGCGAGGCCAAGGCGTTGGGCATCAGCTTCGGCGACGAATAGCCTCGGCTGGAATCCACCCCATCGGGCCCTCCGACCCCGCCCGACGTATTTCGATTGGCTCTGTTAGACCAAATTTGACACGATCGGCTGTTCGTCGAACCGGAAAATA
>CALEXE010000146.1:0-1927 GCA_937925265.1 uncultured Collinsella sp.
TGGCACCCGCGCCCACGATGGTGTGGAGCTCATCGATGAACAGGATGACCTTACCTTCCGATTTTTGCACTTCCTTGAGCACGGCCTTCAAGCGGTCCTCGAACTCGCCACGATACTTGGCGCCGGCGACCAGTGCGCTCATGTCGAGCTCGATGAGGTCGCGGTCGCGCAGGGTGCTCGGCACGTCGCCGGCCACGATACGCTGGGCGATGCCCTCGACGATGGCCGTTTTGCCGACGCCCGGCTCGCCGATGAGCACAGGGTTGTTCTTGGTGCGACGGGACAGGACCTGAATGGTGCGGCGAATCTCATCGGTACGGCCGATGACCGGGTCGAGCTTGCCGGCGCGGGCGAGGTCGCAGATATTGCGGCCGTACTGCTCCAGCGCCTCAAACTGGGTCTTGTCCTCGGCAGACGTCACGCGGTCATCGCCACGCAGCTCCTCGTAGACCTGCTCGATGCGCTCCTTGGTCACGCCGGCATCGCGCAGCACGCGGCCCGCCTCGCCCTTGTCCTCGGCAAGCGCCATCAGCAGATGCTCGGTCACCACAAAGCTGTCGCCCATCTTGGTGGCCTTTTTCTCGGCCTTCTCGATCACGCGAACGAGCTCGTTGGACAGGCCCATTTGCTGACCCTCGCCCGACACCTTGGGCGCATGGTCGATGGCATCTTGTGTGGAGCGTGCAAGCTGGGCCGGGTCGGCGCCGATGCGCTCGATGATCACGGAGATATTGCGCTCGCCGGCACCGAGCAGGGCAGACAGCAGGTGAATCGGCTCCACCGCGCCGGCCTGCGCGTCGGCAGCCGTGCTCATGGCGGTCTGCAGCGCCTCGCGCGACGTCATCGCTAGCTTATCGATTCTCATGGAATCACCTCTCTTGGGGCGGCCGCCCTACGGGGCGGCTTCACGTTGTTCGAGAAGTATTGTTGCCAGCTTTGCGCGATCTTATACATAAATCTAAGTCTCTATATATAAGATTTTCTGAGTGATTGAAAGATAGGACTTGAGAGTGTCGGTCCGGCGCGACCGTGGAACCCAACTGTCTCAATCTGTAACATCTGGCAGCCCTTTTCGGTCCCAGGTGTTACAGATTGAGATGGAGCGCGGAGCCCCGCCCAAAAAATCTCAATCTGTAACACCAAGCCCGCTTTTAACAGCCCAGCTGTTACAGATCGAGACAAACGGAACCACCACAAAGGGGACAGGCACCTTTGTGTTGGTCCACATCAACATCGAGCTCGCTCCTAATATCCGTTATTCCTGCTCGTATTGAGGTTAAAATGAACTGTGATTAAAGCATATTCATTTCTCTCGTTCTTGATAGCTCTTCGTCTCAAGGAGCAGATATGAAGTCGTCTTATTCTACTGCTCACAACGTCATTGCCATTCTCGCCATACCCATCGTGATGCTCTTTCTTATCGTCGTCACACCCTTTGCCCTGGGTATCGCCTCGCCCTTCGATTTGTGCGGGATGGTCGACGCCGGCTCGCGTGCCACCTCGCTCTCCTTTATCTGTCGCGGCGTGTTTTACGAAGATGGAATTCCCACCGGAAGTTGGCAGTCAAAGTTGCCACTGCTCGGTCAGATCGACGGATGCTCCCCCTATTTCTGCCTTGGACCTCAGACGCTAAACTATCTAATCGACGACCAGCCACTCGACTTCATCACCCTCGCCTACGACTACGCACCAAACACCGATGAGCGCCACATGAACCAAGTCCTCGACAAGCTGCTTGGACAGTGCGGGCTCACCGCGGAAGCCGGTCGAACCATCTATAGCAACCAGAAATTAAAGCGAACAGAACTCCGCCGTGTCGGAAAAATCAAAGGGCGAAACGGGGCCGCCTACTGGGATGCCTGGGCAACACGCGACAAGGGCGAATTCGGACACAGCACCTATATGGTCACTGTCTACACCAAAGACG
>CALEXE010000147.1:0-26974 GCA_937925265.1 uncultured Collinsella sp.
GGACACTTTGTCCACAAGTCGGAGCGTAGGACGAGGGACGGGGGCTTTCATATACCTGCCGCCGTTCTCTGAAAACAGGCCGATTTTTTGCTCATTCCCATTCGCAAAAATTCAGCCTGTTTTCCTGCCGGAGCAAACGGGGCGCAAGAAGCACCGCACCCCGTTTCCCCCGTCAGCCACGCCAGCAGGTATAACACACTACACTTTGCAAGCAAAGTCGTGTGCCAAAGGGGGCACCCCTTTGGAAACCCCGGACAACAAAACAGGCGGTATGCTGCCCTCTCCGGGAGCATACCGCCGTTTGTTGTCAGCAGCCCGTTTCACGGTCTGCGTGTAGTTCCTTGTAAACTGACCTAAAATGAGGGCTAAACTACAAGAATCCGAATCTCTTTTGAACGATTTCTATAGCGTTGGTTTGATCTATCCAAAATATCGCTCTCTTATCCCCATGGCGTCAATTAGCGAATATTTCGAAGCAGGCAGATGTTCGACGCTCGGTGAAGCTTATAACATCTTTGAAATGGAACGTAAATTAGGTACCATTATCGATAAGCTAGATATTGTCATCGATAAGTTAGACGAGATTAGCTCTCAACAACGACTCGTTTACGAAGCCGTTGAAGCCTCGGATAAAACAATCCAAAATATGAGTCAAGCGGTTAACAGTCTTTCAAATTCCGCTTATTCGATTCAACTAGACGCAGCATATGCCGCATCAAATACTCAAATCATTGCTAAAAACAGCGAGTATCAACGATTCCTAACAATGATTCGATAAGGCAACGAGCGCGTTGATCCGCCCCAAATACCTTATTAATCACAATGAAATAAATCGACTTAGAATAGGGGCAACTTGTATGTTGCCCCCACCTCTTAACTCAGTTGCAAATATATAAACAATCGAAATGTCAATAACGCTACACTTTACGCCGTTGCGTATTCACGCGGTAGAGCTCCACCAGACCGCGGAGGGTGAGCGCGGCGCCGGGAACAAGGCCATGGCGCAGCAGACCCGCCATCTCGCGTGCGGCGTCGCCGGTGATCACGATGGGCGCCAGCTCCTCCCCCACCGGCGCCCTCACCTTTACACGCGGCGGGGCTTTTGGTTGATGCGGTAGAGCTCGGCGAGACCCCGCAGCGTCAGCGCGTCATCCACCGTCAGGGTATGGCCGACAAGGGCCGCGAGTGCCTCGGCATCGTCGCCGGTGATGACGATGGGCACGCCACCCTCCCCCGCCGCCTTGGTCGCGCGCATCTCGGCGAGCACCATGTCGAGCATGCCGTCGATGCGGGCTACCTCGCCCAAAACCACACCCGAGCGCATGGCCTCGCGCGTGTTGCGTCCGATGACGTGCGTTGGCGCCGAGGGCTCAACCTGGGGTAGGCGCGCTGCTGCCGCCGAAAGCGAACGGGCGCCGAGGGCCAGGCCTGGCGCGATAACGCCGCCCACAAAGGTACCGTGCGCGTCGATGACCTCGATATTGGTCGTCGTGCCCAGGTCAATCACGATGCACGGCGAGCCGTAGACGGCGCGGGCCGCCACGGCATCGGCGATGCGGTCGGGGCCGATCTCGGCCGGATCGTCGTAGTGCACGGGTATGCCGGTCTTAAGTCCCGGCCCCACGGTGAGCACGCGCCCCGTGCAGGTGCGGGAAAGTGCCGCCTTCCACGGGCGCTCGAGCGCCGGGACTACACAGCTCAGCACGGCCGCGGCGGGTGCAAGCACCCCGGGCACACCTGCATCGGCGGCGAGCGCGCCCATGACCTGCACAAGTCGCATGCGCGCTTCGTCGGCCGTAATGCTCGACGGCGTCGTGATCTCGCATGTCGCAAGCGGACATTCCTGCGCCGCGGCCGAATCCTCTGCAAACAGGCCAAAGCGAATAAACGTGTTGCCCACGTCGACCGTCAATATATATGCGCACCCATTAAGCATCGTCGGCGCTCCTTTCGTCTGCCCAGCAGTATATCCCCGCAACTCCATCCGGCAAGCAGGGGCAGCTAAAAGACGCCCCTCCCAAATGGGCTGCCTTGCGGCTATACTGGTGCGCGGTCGTTTGCGAGCTCACGCGGCGGCCCTTGGTAACCCGACTTCCCGCGCCGTATCCGTAGCGGCGCTCCCGGGGGAAGCGGATATACGCAAAGGAGTTCTATATGAGCAATCCCTCGAACCGCGCTTCGATGCGCGGGCAACTCACGCTGCGCGGCGTCGTCATCGGCGTCCTTGGCTGCGTGATCATCACGGCAAGCTCGGCCTACACGGCCCTCAAGATGGGTGCACTCCCCTGGCCGATTATTTTCGCTGCCGTCATCTCGCTGTTCTTCCTTAAGCTCATGGGCAACGCCAGCCTCAACGAGGCAAACGTCACCCACACCATCATGTCCGCGGGCGCCATGGTCGCCGGCGGCCTGGCGTTTACCATCCCGGGCGCCTGGATGCTGGGCTATGCCGACCAGATCAGCTGGCTCGACATGTTTATCGTGGCACTCGCCGGCACGATCTTGGGCCTGCTGGCAACGGCGCTCATCCACCGCCACTTTATCGTGGACGCCGCGCTGGAGTTTCCCACCGGCAATGCCGCAGCTCAGACACTGCGCGCCACCGAGGCCGGCGGCAAGACCGGCAAGCAGCTCTTTGGCTCCATGGCCATCGCAGGCATCTACAGCGTGCTTCGCGACGCTCTGGGCGTGGTGCCCAGCATGCTGTGCACGCTCAATATCCCCGGCGTGACCTTTGCCATCTATAACTCGCCCATGCTGCTCTCCATCGGCTTTTTGGTTGGCTTCGCCCCGGTTGCCTTCTGGTTTGCCGGCGCGCTGCTAGGTAACTTTGGCATCATCGTGGGCGGCACCGCTGCGGGTCTATTCGACGTCGTAACCGCGCAGGGTATCGTCAAGTCCCTGGGTATGGGCCTTATGATGGGCTTTGGCGTCGCCGTCGTCCTCAAGGACATCCTGCCGCAGGTCGCCGGTATCGTCCGTGGCCTCGCCGCCGACAGCTCCACCGACACCGACGAGCAGTCGCTCATCTCGGGCTCCCTTAAGCTCGACGCCGGCATCATCGGCCTGGGTACTGCCGCCATCGCCGTGATCGTCGCCATCGCGCTCGACCTCGGCCCCGTCCCGGCCGTCATCGTCACGCTGTTCACCTTTGTCACCACCATCATGAGCGCGCAGAGCTGCGGCCAGACGGGCATCGACCCCATGGAGATCTTCGGCCTCATCGTCATGCTCATCGTGGCTGCCTTCGCACAGATCGCCCAGGTCAAGCTGTTCTTTATCGCCGGCATCGTGGCCGTGGCATGCGGCCTTGCGGGCGACGTCATGAACGACTTTAAGGCCGGCGCCGTGCTGGGCACCAATCCGCGTGCGCAGTGGATCGGCCAGGCCATCGGCGGCATCGTGGGCGCCCTGGTCGCCGCTGCCGTCATGGTCGCGCTCGTCACCGCCTATGGTCCGGATGCTTTCGGCCCCGACAAGAGCTTCGTTGCCGCGCAGGCAAGCGTCGTCGCCACCATGGTCTCGGGCATCCCGAGCGTGCCGTGGTTCGCAGGCGGCTTTATCGCCGGTATCGTCATGTACTGGCTCGGCATTCCAGCCATGATGATCGGCCTGGGCGTGTACCTGCCGTTCTACATGTCGCTCACGGCATTCCTGGGCTCCTGCGTCAAGCTCGCCTACGACAAGTGGTCCGCCCACCGCGACGCCACCGCTGGTCTTTCTGACGAGGAGAGGGCTGCCAAGGACGCCGCCTTCCAGGAACAGGGCCTGGTTGTCGCCAGCGGCCTGCTCGGCGGCGAGTCCATCGTCGGCGTTATTCTGGCGTTTGTCTCTGTTGGTCTGAGCCTGCTGGGGTAGGCCGAACAACAACGCACCAGCGCAGAGCGCGGGGTCGGAATCAAACCGGCCCCGCGCTTTTTTGTCTATTTGACTCTTATGATCCTCACGGCGTTTTAGCCATGTCGATTGTCCTGACTTCCAGGTCAACAAACCTTGTCTGACACCTCGCCTAACGCGGTGTAGAGTAAAGACGACAGACGCAAGAAGCGGCTCAGAAGCTAAACGAGGTAAGCATGGAACTCGACAAACAACAGATCAAGCGGCTGCGCGAGCGTCATCATCGTCGTCACGGTATACGCCCTGCACACAGCGAGGCCATGGAGAATGCCACCCGTTTCCTTAAGCAGGCGTTCAACATACGCGAGGGACGCGCGCCCTATCACGTGATTCGCAAGCGCTTTGTAAACGGGGCGCGCCTGACTGGCTCGCACTTATGCATCCTGATCATTGCCATGTTGATCGCGAGCATCGGCCTCGATATCGACTCGGACATTGCCATCGTGGGCGCCATGCTCATCTGTCCGCTCATGGGCTCGGTCCTTGCCATGGCATACGGCATCGCCACGCTCGACCGCGAGATTGCCGTCGAGGCAATTGCCGGCCTCGCGCTGCAGATGGTCTTTTGTCTAATCACGTCCACGCTGTACTTTAAGCTCTCGCCCCTTGGCACCACCACGGCCGCCATCATCGACAACTCGACACCGACTGTGTGGGACCTTGCCGTCGCGCTCGCGGGCGGCTTTGCGGGCGGACTGGGCAACTCGCGCGACCAGGAACCCGCCACGCTCATCGCCGGCGTGGCCGTGGCGACCGCGCTCATGCCGCCCCTGTGCGCGGCGGGCTATGGCATCGCCATCGCAAGCGGGTCGCTGTTTCTTTCAGCCCTCTACGAGTTTGGCATCAACGTGGTCTTTATCGCACTGGCTGCCGAAGCCGTGCTGCTTCTTTTGCGCGTGCCGCTCAAGCGCGACCTCAACGGCGACGGCATTGTGACCGCCGAGGAAAACGCCGAGGTCGATGAGCTGTCACACAAGGTGCGCCGCCGCATCATCGTGGGCACGGTGATCTTTGCCATCCCCTGCATCGTTATGACCGCGGGATCCATTGGCTCGGCGCAGGCCGGCGTGCAGGACGGCTATGGCGTCACCGAAACCACGCGCGAGCTTGCCGCGGTGCTGCCGGGCTTTAAGGATTACACCGTTGCCGTCGAGACCTCGGCCACCGAAGGCAGGGAGGAGGGTATCGTCGAGCGCGAGACTGTCGCCCATGTGACGACAAGCGAGGCGCTTGGGGCACACGACCGCCGTGTAGCCCGCAAGCTCATCGACCTCAATGTGCCCGAGCTCGATCGCGTGGAGTTTGATGTGCAGTAATACGCGACGTGGGATGGATGCGCGCAGCCGCGAGTCACGACATGGCGCAGACGTGACGCGGGCCACGAGCAAATAGCGGGACGCGGTCCATGGCCGCGCTCCGCTCGCTGATTTATTGCCGTGAATCAGCTGTCCGCATCGACATCGCCAGACTCCACTGTAAACGCCGGACCGGTACTCACCAGATAAAAACGGGTCACCCTGGTATCTCTAAATAGGTAGAGCAAGCCCTGATCGCGTCGGCGCGAAATATACGCCACGTGGACCGTACCGAATTCTTCGCCGTTTTCCTTCTTTAATATCAGGATGTTGGGGTCATCCGTACGCTTAAACTGCCCGTCTGTGCAGATTCCGTCTTGGTCGACCAGCTGCCATCGACAGTTGTCCTCCTCAAGAAAAGCCAGGGTTTCCCGACTTGTTTCGTCATCCCGATAGTAACCGTCAATGGCAAAGCCTTCGGAAGCACATTCCTGCATATAGGATGTTTCTCGACTTATAGCGAACTGCCCTATAGCGCCCAGGAGCACAGCTAGGCAAACCACTGCAAGGGTTATCGAGACAAAACGGCGGCTCATGTTAGCCAGCCCGGTACTTGTTTAGCGGAGCACGAAACATACTTGGAACCTCCGATATCAGCGCAAACGCCACCTACGGCCTGCCGGCAATCATATGTTTCCAACATCAAACCATATGGCAACCACTCGCGAGAGGCGTATCGGCGAACGGTGCGTTTTTGCGCTCCATTGGCCAAACGTCAACGCGCACTACAGCTCTTGCTCGACCTATTCAGATCTTGTCGCATACTACCGTAGATCCCCAACGCTTCCACCCCCCAAGAAATCATTTTTAGTACGTAAAGAAGCCCTCGCCCGAGCTTTCGCCCAGCTTACCTTCGTCGAGCATTTTCTTGAGGACGGAGGCCATGGCCTTAAAGTTGTAGGGCATCATCATCTTTTTGAGCAGCGGGCTCACCAGGCCCGGAACCTTCTGATACTGCATGACGATGTTGTAGGCCGTCTGGATACCCACCGTGTCGAATACACGGAACGGGCCCTTGGGAGCGCCGGTGCCGCGCGTCCACGCGAGGTCGATGCTCTTGGGGTCACTCACACCCGAGACATACAGGTCAAGGCCCGAAAGCAGCCACGGCACCAACATGGAATTGAGCAGGTAGCCGTTCTTTTCCTTGTTGACGGGCAGGGCAAGCATGCGGATGTCGTTGGCAAAGTCGACGAGCTCATCGAAGTAGCGCTTGTCGGTCTGGTCCTGAGCCATGACCTCGGTCATGTTGTTCTTCCAGATGGAATTGGCAAAGTGCAGCGACAGGTACTTCTCGGGGCGGCCGGTGTACTTGGCAAAGGTACTCGGCAGCAGTGTGGAGGAATTGGTCACGATGACGGTCTTTTGCGGCAGAACCGGGGCGAGCTTCTTGTAGAAGTCAATCTTTGCCTGGGTGTCCTCGGCCATAGATTCGATGACCAGGTCGGCGTCGGCCACGGCCTTGGCAAGATCGAGCTCCAGCTTGAGTGTGGAGTAGGCACGCTCGACGGCGGCGAGCGCCGCTTCCTTGTCGAAGGGCTGGGTGCCATCGGCGATACCGGCGCACCACTCGCCCGTACCGTCCGCCATGCCCTCGATTGCCGCGATGTACTCCTTGCGCACGTGATCGATCTTGGGCTGGGTGCGGCCGATGCTGCCCTCGCTGCGCAGCCAAATCGTTACATCAAAGCCGCAGTAGGCAGCCTGAAAGGCAATCTGGCTTCCCAACACGCCGCCGCCGGCAACACAAACGGTCTTGTAGCTCATGGAACGGTCCTCTCTTACGTAATTCCATAGATGTGTATTTATTCAACCGTAAGGATGACGCGCGCTGGAGGTGGGTTCTATAAACGGGCGGTATTTCGCGGCAAACGGCTACATATGTTCATTATCTCAGGGTTCCGAGGGCAGTTTTTGGTGCCACCGAGACGTTGTTTTCGGAAGTATGCGGCAAATTCCGGAGCCCTCGAGCACACCCCGGTTTTTCACCAATAAAACCGCAGGTACAAAGCTTGGGCATATCCAGTGTGCTCGGCCTATTCAAATTTTGCCGCATACTTCCGAAATCCGAGTCCGCTGAAGGCGCCTGCAACGCTATTTACGCAACATATGTGCAATAAAAACGGGTGGCAGCCGGTACGGCTACCACCCGTTTGTCTCATATCCAGCACAAAGCAGGCCAGTTACTTCTTAATGCCGCGTCCCAGGCGCTCGGCGACCGATGCCACGGCCTCCTCGCTGGCCGGCCCGCAGCTCACACAGCCGTCATGAGCACGCATCTGGCCGGTGACCTCGTCCATCGCGAGCGGCGCCACCTTCTCGAGCTTAAAGCCCTTACCGGCGCGCATGTTCTCCTTGGCCACACTGATCATGAGCTTAATGCGGTTGAGCTGGTTGACCTCGGACGCGCCGGGGTCGTAGTCCACCGCGACGATGTTGCTCTCGGGGTGCTGACGGCGCAGCTCCTTGATCACGGCCTTACCCACCACATGGTTAGGCAGGCACGCGAAGGGCTGCGTGCAGATGATGTTGGGCGCGCCATGGTCAATCAGGTCGAGCATCTCGGCCGTGAGCAACCAGCCCTCGCCCATGTTGTTGCACACCGAAAGCACCGTGCGGGCCTTGTCGGCCATGGTGCCGATGCGCTCGGGCGCCTCAAAGCGGCGGGACTTCTCGAGCAGCTCTTCCACCGGCGTGCGCATCCAGTCCACAAGCTTGATGAGCGCCTGCATACCAGCGCGCGTGGTAGCAGAGCTTCCCAACTCGTCCTTCTGCAGCTCGGCGTTGCTCATGGAGTACAGGAAGAAGTCGAGCAGACCCGGCACCACGGCCTCGCAGCCCTCGCGCTCGATCACGTCGACCACGTGGTTGTTGGCCGTAGGGTGGAACTTGACCAAGATCTCGCCAACTACGCCCACGCGCGGCTTGGTGCCCTCGCCCACGAGCGGCATGGTGTCGAACGCGCGGATGGCCTCGCGGCACAGCTTGGTGTAGTTGTGGCGGTTAAACTTGGGCGCCAGCTTGCGGGCACGCGCCATGTACTCCTCGTAGAGCGCGTTGGCGGCACCGGGCGTGGCCTCGTACGGGCGGCAGCGGTAGAGCATCTGCATCATCACGTCGCCAAAGAGCACCGCGTAGACTGCCTGCTTAAGCAGCGCCGGCGTCAGCTTAAAGCCGGGGTTGTCCTCGCCCAGCGCCACGGCCGAAAGCGAGATCACGGGGATCTCGGGGTGGCCGCTCTCGCGCAGGGCCTTGCGGATGAGCGCGATGTAGTTGGTGGCACGGCAGCCGCCGCCGGTCTGGCTGATGACCACGGCGGTCTTGGACAGGTCGTACCGACCGCTCTCGATGGCCTCCATAATCTGGCCCGTCACCAGAATCGACGGGTAGCAAATGTCATTGTTCACATAGCGCAGGCCAGCCTCGACGGCATCGTGGTCGGTCGAGGGCAGCAGCTCAAGGTTGTAGCCGGCACCGCGGAACACCTCTTTGACCAGGTCAAAGTGGATCGGCGCCATCTGCGGGCACAGGATGGTATAGCCCTCGTCGCGCATCTGCTCGGTAAAGGGCACCTTGGGCCATGCGGTCGAGGCGCTCTCACGCTGTGCCTCGAACGTGTACTTGCGGCTCGCGAACGCGGGGGCATCCGTGGAGGGCGCCACCGGCGCAGCGTCGCCCTGCTCAAAGACCTTGCCCACAGCCGTGGCCTCGGCCAAGCGCTCGGCCTCCTGGTCCTTGAGTGCCGCCATGAGCGAGCGGATGCGAATGCGCGCGGCGCCCAGGTTGGACACCTCGTCGATCTTGAGCACGGTGTAGATCTTGCCGCTGGCCTCCAGGATTTCCTGTACCTGATCGGTGGTCAGGGCATCGAGGCCGCAGCCGAAGGAATTGAGCTGGATCAGGTCCAGGTCGTTGCGCATCGTCACAAAACGGGCCACGGCGTACAGGCGACTGTGGTACATCCACTGGTCGACGACGCGAATCGGACGCTCGGGCTTTACCAGATGCGCGAGCGAATCCTCGGTAAAGACCGCAAAGCCAAAGCTCGAGATAAGCTCGGGCAGGGCGTGGTTGATCTCGGGGTCGTTATGGTAGGGACGACCGGCGAGCACGATGCCGTGACCGCCGTGGTCCTCGACCCACTTAAGAGCCTCCTCGCCCATGGTCTGGATGTCCTCGTGGAAACGCGCATCGGCCTCAAAGGCAGCGTTGACAGCGGCATCGACCTCGGAGCGCGTGATCTTGGGCCCACGCACGCGACCGCGACCGGCTTGCGCATCGGCCACACGGTCGACGGCGAGCACCTGGTACAGACGGCGCTTGAGCTCGGTCTTGTCATGATAGGGCACAAACGGGTACAGGAACTCGATGTTCTGCTCGCGGATCTCGTCGATGTTGAGTGCCAACGCCGTGGGATAGCTCATGACGATGGGGCAGTTGTAACAGTTGCCGGCGGTCGGATCCTCCTTGCGCTCCCAGCGCACGCACGGCATCCAGATAAAGTCGACATCGCGGTCGATAAGGTTCATCACATGGCCGTGGCTCATCTTGGCCGGATAGCACACGCTCTCGGACGGCATGGACTCGATACCCGCCTGGTAGGTCTTCTTGCTCGACTGGTCGGACAGCTGCACGCTAAAGCCCAGGCGCGTAAAGAACGCATGCCAGAAGGGGTAGTTCTCGTACATGTTGAGCGCGCGCGGGATGCCGACGGTGCCGCGCGGGGCCTCGTCGGGGCTCAGCACCTCGCGGTTAAAGAGCAGCTCGTTTTTCTTTTTGAAGAGGTTGGGGGCCTCGGTCTTCTGCTTTTTGTGGCCGGCGCCCTTCTCGCAGCGGTTGCCGGTAATGAAGCGCCTGCCGCCGCCAAAGTCGTTGACGGTAAGCTGGCAGTTGTTAGAGCAACGGCCGCAGCGGACATGCTTTTGCGTCACGGTGAGGTGCGCGATGTCCTCGGCCGAAAGGATGGTCGAGGTGCCGTCGGCACCGGCGCGATCGCGGGCGAGCAGGGCCGCACCATAGGCGCCCATGCAGCCGGCGATGTCGGGACGCACGGCATGCACGCCGGTGAGCTGCTCAAATGCACGCAGCGTGGCGTCGGACATAAAGGTGCCGCCCTGGACGATCACCTGACTGCCAATCTCCTGGGGGTCGCGCAGCTTAATGACCTTGAACAGGGCATTCTTGATGACGGAATAGGACAGGCCGGCCGCGATGTCGCCCACCGTGGCACCTTCTTTTTGCGCCTGCTTGACGCGCGAGTTCATAAAGACCGTGCAGCGGCTGCCCAGGTCGACGGGGGCCTTGGCATGGATGGCGGCGTCGGCGAACGCGCGCACGTCCATGTTCATAGAGACGGCGAAACTCTCGATAAAGCTGCCGCAGCCCGACGAGCAGGCCTCATTGAGCATGATGTGCTCGATGACTCCGTCCTTGACGCGCAGGCACTTCATGTCCTGGCCGCCAATGTCCAGAATGAACTCGACGCCGGGCAGGAACGCCTTGGCGCCGCGCAGGTGCGCGACGGTCTCGATCTCGCCGGAATCGGCCTTGAGAGCCTCGATGAGCAGCGCCTCGCCGTAGCCCGTGGTGGTCACGTGGCCGATGGTGCAGCCGGCAGGGATGTGATTGTAGAAATCGGCCATGATGACCTTGGCCGTGCCCAGGATGTCGCCGTTGTTGTTGCCGTACCAGGTGTGCAGCAGCTGACCGTCCTCGCCCACGAGTGCGGCCTTCATGGTGGTGGAACCGGCGTCGATGCCGATGAACACGCGTCCGGTGTAGCCGTCGAGCTTGCCCTTGGGGACGACCTCGGTGTCGTGGCGACCCTTGAACTCGGCAAAGTCCTCGTCGGTGGCAAAGAGCGGATCCAGGCGCTCGACCTCAGCACCCTGCGTGTCGCCCAAGCTGTCGATGGCCTCGATGAGCTGCGGGAACGTGCTGAGCTTGTTGGACTCGTGCGCCATGGCAGCGCCGCTCGCCACAAACAGGTGGGCGTTTTGGGGCACAATGCGGTGCTCCTCGTCCAGGTTGAGCGTGAGGTAGAAGCGGTGGCGCAACTCGGAGAGATACTGCAGCGGGCCGCCCAGGAAGGCGACGTTACCGCGAATGGGACGGCCGCACGCCAGGCCCGAGATGGTCTGGGTCACGACAGCCTGGAAGATGGAGGCGGCCACGTCCTCGGGGCGGGCGCCCTCGTTGAGCAGCGGCTGCACGTCGGTCTTGGCAAAGACGCCGCAACGGCTAGCGATGGGATAGATGGTGGTGGCGTTGGCCGCGAGTTCGTTAAGGCCGCTGGCATCGGTGTGCAGCAGGGTGGCCATCTGATCGATGAAGGCGCCCGTGCCGCCGGCGCAGGTGCCGTTCATGCGCTGCTCGATGCCGTTGTCGAAGTAGATGATCTTGGCGTCCTCGCCGCCCAGCTCGATGGCGACATCGGTGGCCGGGATGAGGGTCTCGACGGCACGCTTACTGGCGATGACTTCCTGGACAAACTCCAGGTCGAGCCACTGGGACAGCAGAAGGCCACCCGAGCCGGTGATGGCGCAGGTCATTTGAGCCGTCGGCAACACGGTCGCGGCGCCTTCGAACAGGTCGCGGGCGCAGGCGCGGACATCGGTGTGATGGCGCTGGTACTTGGCGTAGACAATTTGGTTGTCGTCGTTGAGCACGGCGAGCTTGACGGTGGTGGAGCCCACGTCGATGCCCAGGTGCAGGTTGCCGCGGGCGTTCTCGGGGTTGAAGATCGCGCCTTCGGGGGCCTGAGCGGCGGCTACGGGCTCGACAGCGGTGGCTGTGGTTACGCCAGTCGGTACGCCGGCGACGATTGCCTCCCCCGCTGCATTCTTGGCCTCGGCGACTGCCCCGGCAACTTTCTCGGCAGCAGCGGTCGCCGCCTTCTGCGCGGCATCCGCCACGGCGGGCGCGGCCTCACGCGCGGCAGCGACCATACGGTCCTTAATGCCCTCGACGAGTTTGCTCATCTGTCTCTCCTCTTAGTTATGGGACTCAACGGACACGGCGGTGTCGACCGCGTCTTCGAGCTGCAAGTTCAATAGCTTCATGCCGTATTCCGGCACGTTGATATCGATGGGTTGGCCATACAAGTCGCCGGGACGCACAAAGGCGATAACCGTCATAATGCGCGCCATGGCCTCGGGCGATTCGGTGAGCCCGCGCTCATACCAGCGTTGGAGCAGACCGACCTCGGCACTCACGACGAAGGTGACGTAGTAGTCAAAGAACGTACCCAGCGCCAGGCCCAAAATACCCGTCTGCGCACGCGGCACCACGGCCTCACGCGCGGTGTCGATAATCTTTTTAATGAAGGCTTGATCGCCGCCCGGGCCCAGCAGCGATCCGATCAGATCGCGGTTGGCCGCAAGATAGCGCAGCAGCTCAACCGAACCAGGTGCTGGCTCGAGCTCATCGATGCTGCGATACAGATCGGGCAGATGAGCTGCGGTAATGAGCTCAACGTGCTCGCGGATCTCAGCCAGCAGACTTTCCTCGATCTGATTGATAAAGTCGGGAATATCGCGGTAGTGCGAATAGAACGTGCGGCGCGTAAGGCCGGCACGCTCGGTGAGCGACGCGACATTAATGCGCGAAAGATCGCCGCTTTCGGCAAGCTCGCTGGCAAGTGCCTGGCGAAGGGCGCGCTGCGAGCGAAGGGACCTGCGATCGCATTTCTCGAGCTGGGACAAGCGTCCTCCTTGTTACTCAGCCTGTGCGCTATTGCACAGTGCGAGTATTATTGCACACCGTGTGTATCAACACGTAAAGGCAATATTTAGATTGTGGCAAAGGGACTGTCTTTTTGTCACATTAGGTTGCGCTCAGCTTTTAGAAGCGACATTGCCGATTGTCCAAAATGTCATTCGTGGGTAGAATGGTGTCGACGGCAGCCCAAGTTCTGCAAAGCTGGGCAGCGCCGTTGCGTGGATTAAGGGGTCAACGCCTTAGCGGCGGCGACCCCTCTTTCGTTGCTTCGAGCGTTGCTTGAGTGCCTCGGAAAGTCCGATAAGCGTCGTAAGAAGCGAGACCAATGCGGTCAGGAGCCTCACGAAATCAATCAAATCGGTCATGGGCATCACCTCCCATCAGATGGAGGGCGCTGCCCGGCACATGGAACTGCCGCCAACAGCAACAATTCTATCAAAGCGCAGTTAAATATGCGAATATATGTTCGTGTTTAAAGAAGCTAGTCCCCACTGTGACAAAGGGACAGTCCCTTTGTCACATTATTCAATGATGGTGCGGGAGCTCTGCTTATGCATGGTGGCGAGCATGTGTTTGGGGACGGCGTGGACCATGCAGCTGCCGATAGTTGCGCTCGCAGCAGCCTTAGCTGCATCGCTAGCGTTTTTGGTCGCATAGCTGTGGCGGAAACGCTTGAGCATGGCGATGTCGTTGCCGCCGTCGCCGTAGACCGCGACCTCGTCCTCGGCAATACCGTAGTAGCCCGCCAGCCAGGCCACACTCTCGCCCTTGTTGCACGCCACGTCCGTGATCTCGAACATCACCGGATCGAACGGCGCGTTGACCACATGGTCCGAGCGTTCGGCAAGATAGGCCTTAAGGTCACGCTCCAGCTCGGGCGAGGTCACGCGACAATTGATCTTGCATACATCGTGGCGCAGGATGTCACCGATCGACTGGTCGAAATACTGCTCCTCGTGATACCCACCGCGCGCACGCATGCCGCGCATCACAATACGCTTGATGGGGCTGTCCTTTTTAAAGCCCGCCTGATGCATCTCGAACGAACCGCTCGAGTACATGCCATCGGGCGTGGAACAATCAAAGCAAATGTCCGGGAACGCCTTGAGCAGTTCCTCAGTGACCTGCGGATCGATGGTCCAAGTCTTGAGCACCTCGCCATGGCTGTCGCGCACGATGGATCCATTGGAGCAGCAGGCGTCAAGCGCCAGGCCCGTAAAGCCATGCTCGCCGATCGGCAACGTCGATCGTCCAGTCGCGGGAACCACGTGCAGGCCAGCCTCAGTCAGCTCGCGAATGGCGCGGCGGATGGTCCCATCCGCCTCGTGCAGGGCGTTCAGCAACGTTCCGTCTAAGTCACTCGCGAACATCTTGATCATGGACATGCCTCTCCTTCGTCTGCCCGATATTGTAGACGAAGGAGAGGCATGTCCAAACAATGCCGTCCCGGCGCGGCGGGCTACTGCCTCCGCAAATTCACGGTGCCCCAGCGCGTTAAGACAATCGCCACAAGCAGCTTTTCAGCCGATAAAACAGCGCCGTCGTCAACGTCAGCACCGCCAGCATGCCTGCGAATACAATCGCCGGTGCCCATCGATCGTATGCGAGCCCGTAAACCAATTGGCCGATAGACGTTGCGCAGGAAAGAACCATGTAAACGACCGAAAGCACTTTTCCGCAGAGCTCAGTCGGCGCTGCCCGCTGAACAAACGCGATGATTTCAACCGACGCAATGCTTGCCCACACCATGACCCATGCCGAACCAACCGCAAACACGGTGAACACGCATACATCTGCGCCGAACAGTAGCGTGACAATAATCGGTACGACTCCTAAACAGATCATCGCAACATATCGACATATGCCATTGAGAGAAAAGCGATGCGGCCAAATGCCGACCAAGCCACTGCCGGTAAGACCACCCAAGCCCAGAGCAACCTCAACCATCCCAACGCAGGACGATTGCATGCCGAGATGCTTTGTAACAATAATGGGAGCGCCAATCGTTAGCCCAACCAACGCAAGGTTTAAAACGGCCGCAAGCAAAATCACGGCGACCAATGATGCATTTTGCAGCAGATACCGAATCGACTCCCGAAAATCGTTTCGGCATGTCATGCGAGTCGCGCCGTCTCCCATCGTTTCAGATGAGACATTTTGCTTGAGCGCGCCCCCAAACAACAGAGCTGACATCGCAAACGCCACCGACGCGGTTGTGCAGAGAGCATCGATGCCAAAGCACCCATAGACTGCCGTCCCGACCACAGGACCCAAGATATTGCTCACCATGGTCACCTGCGAAACCAATGCAGTGGCCCGCTCAACCTTCTTTTCACCCGCCATGCGCACCGTCTCAATTTGGAGCATTGGCTTTAGCAGCGATTGAACGCCATATTGAACACAAAGTATCGCTACTACGACGACCGCAAGAGGCAATGAGTGCTTCATGGGGATAGACAGCAGCGATGTAGTCATCAGAGCAATACCGAGGACCACCAGGACCTCGCGATGTCTTCCCCTATCCGCCAAGATTCCGCCAACCGGAGTTGCGAGTACGCCGGGTATGAACGCCGTCGCCACGACGACGCCATATAACGTTGACGATCCACTGCAATCGAACAAGTAAAGTGGATACGCAAAGCACAGCGCCGACAGCATCGAATACGTGCACAGCTGCGCAACCAGAAGTTCCGCGAGCCTGATTGACCGCACTGTTTTTGATTTCAACGAGACGCCGACGTCTCTCAGCCCAGCCATAAGTCCGCCCCCTATACATACCGTTAGTATGTAATTATTGACTTGAAAAGGGCAGCCGAAGCTGCCCTCTCAAATCTATTACATACCGTTGGTATCTATATTACCACCCGGCACGGTCCCATACGTCCCAAATCCGTGCCGTTGTCTGGAGCACTTCCTCGCCCAAATCGAGTCCCACCGCAGAGGCCATCTGCGCCAAACATTGAGCGCGAGCGAGCATTCGATCCTTGGGTTCAAGCGGACGAAACAGTGGCAGCAACCAGAGATTCGCCAGCAACGATACGGCCTCTGCCGCTTCGCGCGGGCATTCGCACGCAATGGAGCCGTCGGCGATGCCCTCCTCGATCACTGGCAAGAGACAGTCATCGGCCGACTCGTTAAACGAGTCCTGGTACTGCATCGCCAGAAGACGCGAGCTTTTTACCGGATCTGCTGCAGGACGCATACGTGCCCATAGCTCAATTTGCGGAACTACGGACTCGGGCGCGTACAGTCGCTTGAGCTTTTGGGCTCCGGTCATATTACCGACGCCAAGCATCGAGCGGCGGTGCTCAACAATCGGAGTCATCGCCCGATCAAACGCGGCGTTAAAAATCTCTTCTTTGCTCTTGAAGTGATGATAGACAGCGCCCTTGGTCATGCCATCGAGACGGTCAACGATATCTTGAATGCTCGTCCCCTCATAACCCTGTGCGCAGAATAGCTCCAGTGCCGCGTCGAGAATCTTCGCGACCGTCTCCTCGGGATATTTATTGCGACCCATAATCCGCCCATCCGCAACGCAAGTCTTGTGCCTCATTGCAGCATTTTAGCGTTGCGGATGGTAGGCGGTCGATTCTACACCGCGGCGGGGCCGTGTTCGCCGGTGCGTATGCGGATGACTTCTTCGACCGGCTCAACCCAGATCTTGCCGTCTCCAACGGCGCCGGTACGGGCGGCGTTGCAGATGATGTCGACAATGCCGTCGACATGTTCATCGGCGCAGATGAGGGTGAACTGCACCTTAGGGATGGTATTGACGAGCAGTTCGTTGCCGCGAACGTATTCCTTCCAGCCATGCTGCGCGCCGCAGCCCTGCACCTGGTTGATAGTCATACCGCGAACATCAGCAGCAAACAGCGCATCTTTAAGAACCTCAAGCTTCTCAGCACGAACGATCGCCGTAATCTTCTTCATAGTGAATTCCTCTCTTCAACAAAAGAAATTGATTTACCTTCACATGGCACGGGTTTTCCAGGTGCCCGAGATTGCCCCGAAAGAGGAGCGCCGCGTACTTCGGTACGCAAGCGACGGTTTGAGGGGCAAGGTCGGGTGCCTGGGAAAGCCGTGCCGCTAATCGAGTCCCGAGAAGGAAGGGTATGCGCTCTCGCCGTGCTGACTCGCATCCAGGCCCAGCGCCTCGTCTGCCTCGTCCACGCGCAGGCTGCCGTGGAACAGCGCCTTGACCACCGCGGCGATCACCAAGTCGAGCACCAGTACAATAGCGACCGTCACCACAATGCCCAAAATATGCGAGATGAGCAGCGACACGTCGCCCGTGTAGAACAGGCCGCCCTTGCCGGTCCACGAGAGCTCCGGCACGCAGAACAGGCCCGTGACCACGCCGCCCAAGATACCGCCGATACCGTGGCAACCGAACGCGTCGAGCGCATCGTCGTAGCCAAACTTGGTCTTGAGATGACTGATAGCCAAGTAGCAGACGGGCGAGACGATCAGGCCCATGACCAGCGCCGCCCACGGCTCGACAAAGCCCGCGCCCGGCGTGACCACCACGAGGCCCGCGACCAGACCGGTGCTGGCGCCCACCAGCGTGGGGCGACCGGTGTGCACGCGCTCGACGACAAGCCACGAGACCATACCCGCCGCGCTGGCCGTCACGGTGTTAAGGATGGCAAGCGCCGCCACGGCGTCGGCCTTAAACTCACTGCCGCCGTTAAAGCCAAACCAGCCAAACCAAAGCAGGCCGGCGCCCAGCGCCACAAACGGCACGTTATGCGGACGGCAGCTCACCATGCCAAAGCCGCGACGACGGCCGAGCATCAGGCAGAGAATCAGGCCCGTGAGACCGGACGAAATGTGCACCACGTCGCCGCCGGCAAAGTCGAGCGCGCCGATGATGTCACCGATAAAGGAGCCCTCGCCGCCCCAGACCATGTGGGCGAGCGGCGCATAGACCACGAGCAACCATATGCCCAGAAAGGCCGTCATGGCACCAAACTTAACGCGGCCTGCCAGGCTGCCCGTGACGATGGCGGCGGTGATCATGGCAAACGCCATCTGGAAGGCGATGTTGATGATCTGGGGGTAGACGGCGCCGTCCGCGGCGTTGCCCTCGGCCGCCTGCAGCACCTGGTTGAGCACCGGCAGGCACAGAAGCTGGTCAAGGCCTCCAGTAAACGGACTCGAGCCGTCGCCGCCGTAGGCCAGCGACCAGCCGGCAACAATCCACAGCACACCGACCAGGCCAATGGCGCCAAAGCACATGAGCATGGTGTTGATGACATTTTTGCGCCTGGACAGGCCGCCATAGAAAAACGCCAGACCCGGTGTCATTAAAAACACGAGCATGGTGCAGATGAGCATAAACGTTGTCGATCCCGTATCGTACATTCGCTCCCCCTTGGTTGCATGAACGTTGTCGGCGCCCATGATGCGGCCGAGGGGCAACTGGTGTAGACCAGATACGGCGTTGTTAAACGCTGCGTTGTCGAATGGAAACGGTGCCGTAATCTTGGAAACGGCGCGGCAACGGGCGCGAAACGAACGGGAAATACGCAAGCAAGGGAGCCGTGAGCGCGCCCGTCCCAGCTAGCGCCGGAACAGCTCGCGGGCTCGGTCGCGGAGGTCGGTAGCTCGGATGACGCCCTCGTAGCGGTTGATGCGCAAGCGCGGGAAGGCATTAAAGAAGCGCAGGTCGCGACGGCTGAGCGACACGCTCGGCACTGGACGGCTCATGCGCTTGCCGGCAAGGCGACGACTGAGCGACGGACGCGGCATACTCGGCGCGGCATCGGCCACGCGGCGGGCAGCGAGTGCCAGGCCGCGAGCGCCATCCGCGATAAACGTCGGCATCGAAGCCTTCTCGCGCAGGGCATCGAGCGCGGCGTCACCCAGCTCGGCCAGCCACGCGTTAACGGCACGGCTGCGGATGTGCGTCTGTGTCACCGAGTCAATCGTCGATTCGGGAATGCGCTCGAGCATTGAGTCCGAGGCATCGGCAAGCGACTCGTTGATGCGGTCGGCAAGGTCGGCGCGCACGCGCTCCAGCTGATCGGACAGACGCCGCCAGCTCGCCAACGAGCACACCGCGTCAACCATCATCGCGACCGCGACGATAAAGGTGGACAGCCGCACAATCAGCACCGGCAGATGGCCAAGCAGCCCCAACACCGCCGGCTCCACTAAACGGCAAATACACAACGCACCCAAGCCAAACGCGCAGGCCCAGTACAGGCAGATGCGTCCGTGCAGGTTAAACGGCAGATGCGAGTAATCCCAAAAGCGCGCGCCTGTTGTTTTTTCCAACAGCACACCAACACTGTATTCGATCACGCTGCATACAAGCGCCGCGGCGACAAACTGGCTCGAGGCATCCGGAATCCCGCGCAGCAAAAGCCAGCATGCAATGCCGCCCGCGCCATAGATGGGGCAGCACGGCCCCAGCAAAAAGCCACTGTTGGCAAATCGTCCGTGGTTGAGCATGGCGCAGACTGTCGACTCCCACACCCAGCCGCAAAAACCGTAGAAGGCAAACGAGAGCACCAGCGCCGAGAGCGGACAGGCGGCAAGCGTCGCGCCGTCAAATGCCATGTCGATCGCGGTTTCCACCGTCTACCCTCTCCTCTTTTCGCTCGATTCGCTGTTCACGCCATCGTCAGCCTCGTCCTTGCGCCGCAGACGGCCGGCGACCGTCTCGCACAGAGCGCACCATTTATCGGCCAGGCACACAATCCATGCCTCGCGACACGTCGGTGGAACCGGTACCAGCGGAAACATATGGCGCACGATGATATTCCGCTCGCGCGGCGTCAGCTCAAAATCTTCCTCCGCACGCGCCAAGGCAAAAAACGGGTGACGAAAGCCATGCAGTCGATGGCTTGGGTCGGGATCGTGCCAGTCATAGAGAAAGTAATCGTGCAGCAGGGCCCCGCGCAACAGCGAGGCACGGTCGACCGAAATGCCAGCACGGCCCAAGCACTCGGCAAAGGACAGACTTGCCCGCGCCACCGAGGTCACATGCGTATACACCGTCACGTCGCCATGCTGGATAAACTCGCGCGTCAGGTCCAGACGGCCCGCCTGTGCCAGTTGACGGGCAGCATGGTCTACTTCGCACGCGATTTTCTCGGCACGAGCGACATCGGACATGCTGTCTCCTTCCAGCGACTCCCGGCGACAAGTCGCAGCCTGCACGCAATGAATAAAATCATCATCGAATTTACTAGTATGGCATCGGACAAAACGTTTTGCCCCACCAGTTGGCGAATTACCGCGCCGCCGTCACATATCAAACGCCAAAATGTGCGAGACTGTCTTGTGCAATTGTGCCGGCCGAGGGAGTGCCGGCGCACGATTCGCATGGAGTAACCCACAACGATGCTGCTTACGCAAACGACAACGCCCGAGGACGTCAAGGCTCTTAATCGCGCCGAGCTCCCGCAGCTCTGCGACGAGATTCGCCACGCCATCCTCGAAAGCTCCGCCGCCGTCGGCGGGCACGTTGCCCCCAACCTGGGCGTCGTTGAGCTCACGGTTGCGCTTCATCGCGTGTTTAACTCCCCCATCGACAAGATTGTCTTTGATGTTTCGCACCAGACCTACGCCCACAAGGCGCTGACTGGGCGCGCGTACACTTATATCGATCCGGAGCGTTATGGTGAGGCTTCTGGCTTTGCCAATCCCGACGAGTCCGAGCACGACTTGTTTGCCATGGGCCATACCTCCACGTCGGTGAGTCTGGGCTGCGGCCTGGCACACGCTCGTGACCTGGCGGGCGATACGTACAACGTCATTACCATCATTGGCGACGGCTCGCTTTCGGGCGGCTTGGCGTTTGAGGGCCTCGACAATGCCGCCGAACTCGACAGCAACTTGATCATCATCGTCAACGATAACGACCAGTCCATCGCCGAAAACCACGGTGGCCTGTATCGCAATCTGGCCGAGCTGCGCGCCAGCAACGGCACCTGTGAGCGCAACGTTTTCCGCGCGATGGGGCTCGACTACCGCTATCTGGACACCGGCAACGATGTGTTGGCCCTGGTCGACACGCTGCAGGAGCTGCGCGATATCGATCATCCCATCGTGCTGCACGTCTCCACCGCAAAGGGCAAGGGCTTTGAGCCAGCCCAGAGCGACCCCGAGCGCTGGCATCATGTGGGTCCGTTTGACATGGCGACTGGGCGCAAGCTCTGCCCGGGCCATCCGAGCGAGCCTGCGCCGCGCACCTATGCCGACATTACGGGCGAGGCGCTCAGCGCCGCCATCGAGCGCGATCCGCAGGTTGTGGGCATCACGGCTGCCACGCCCTACATCATGGGCTTTACACCCGAGCTTCGCGCCGCGGCAGGCAAGCACTTTGTCGACGTGGGCATTGCCGAGGAACACGCCGTGACCTTTGCCACCGCGCTTGCGCGCTCGGGCGCCAAGCCAGTCTTTGGTGTGTACGGCACGTTTTTGCAGCGCGCCTACGACGAGCTGTGGCACGACCTGTGCCTCAACGACGCCCCCGCAACCATCCTGGTATTTGGCGCGTCGATCTTTGGCACCACGTCCGAGACGCACCTCTCGTTCTTTGATATTTCCATGCTGGGCGGACTTCCCAACATGCACTACCTTGCACCTGCCTGCATGGAGGAATATCTGTCCATGCTGAGCTGGTCGCTCGACCACCGCGAGCATCCCGTAGCGATCCGTGTGCCGGGCATTGGCCTGGTAAGCCGCCCCGACTTGGCGCCTGCCGAGGGCGACGATTACGGCGTCGCGCGCTACAATGTCGTGCGCCAGGGCCGCGACGTTGCCGTGCTCGCGCTTGGCGATTTCTTTGAGCTGGGCGAGCGCGTGGCAAACCGTCTGACTGCCGAGTACGGCATCGAGGCCACGCTCGTCAACCCGCGCTTTGCAACCGAGCTCGACCGCGAGTTCCTCGACAGCCTTGCCGCCGAGCATCGCGTTGTCGTCACCCTCGAGGACGGTATCTTGGACGGCGGCTGGGGCGAGCGCGTGGCATGTTATCTGGCATGCACGCCGTTGCGCACACGCACCTTCGGCATCGCCAAGGGCTTCCCCGACCGCTACGACCCCAACGAGCTGCTCGCTCAGAACGGCATGACGGCCGAGAACATGGCCGCCGAAGCCGTAAGGCTACTTAACGAGTAAAAAACCTCCGCAAGGGAAGCACCCCTGCGGAGGTTTTTATTTTCGCGGCGCGATTATCTCAATCTGTAACATCTATGGCCCGAATTCCCGTCTAACTGTTACAGATCTAGACAAACCGTCTTTGCCCCTGACCTTTGTCTCAATCTGTAACAGATGGAGACCTTTTGGCCGTCTAACTGTTACAGATCGAGACATTCGAATTCCCCTGAAGAGAAAATCTCAATCTGTAACAGTTAGAACCCATTTCCTCGTCTACCTGTTACAGATTGAGACAAAGCAGCGAGACAGGCCACCACATCTGCAAGAACCACCACAAAGGTGCCTGTCCCTTTATGGTAGGTAGAATAACCCATAAGGTAAGTATGTTTCTGAGTTATTTCGTGTTGACCCATTTGAGCGGGATAGGGTATAACTCTACTCAACCGCTAGGGATTTTATTGAGAAAGGTGTTCTACCATGAGCAAGAACCTCTCCCAGCAGGTCGTTCTCGACCGCCGCGGCTTCGTTGCCGCCACCTTCGCAACCGTCGCCGGCCTTGGTCTTGCCGGCTGCTCCGACACCAGCGCCGAGGCCGACAAGGGTTCCGCCGCCGGCTCTTCCAAGAGCTCCAATGATACCGAGGCTTCCACCACACTCGACGCCAAGGCATTCGACAAGCTCGTCGACAACGGCCCCAAGGCCGATGACGACGCCATCGCCGCCAGCGCCTGGGCGACGGCCGTCAAGGACGCCGGCGTCTTTAAGATCGGTGGCGTTCAGACCTCCACGCTCTTCTCCCTCCTCAACGAGAAGGACGGTCAGACCCGCGGTTTCGACGCCGGCATCGCGCAGCTTCTGTCCAACTACATTCTGGGCGAGAACAAGGTCGAGATCACCCAGGTGACCTCGGACACGCGCGAGTCCGTCCTGCAGAACGGCCAGGTCGACGCCGTCTTTGCCACCTACACCATCACTGACGAGCGCAAGAAGCTCGTCTCCTTCGCCGGTCCCTACTACTACACCCAGCAGGCTATCCTGGTGCTCGCCGATAACGACGACATCAAGAGCGTCGACGACCTGGCCGACAAGAACGTCGCCGTCCAGTCCGGCTCCAACGGCCCCGCCATTCTGGAGGAGTTCGCCCCCAAGGCCAGCCAGCAAGAGTTCAAGACCGACGAGGAGGCACGCCAGGCACTCCAACAGGGCCGCGTTGACGCCTACGTCATCGATAACAACATGCAGCAGAGCGCCCTGGTCCGCGAGCCCGGTAAGTACAAGATTGCCGGCAAGCCCTTCGGCAGCAAGGAGCCCTATGGCATCGGTCTGCCGCTCGATTCCGACGGCGTCGCCTTTGTCAACGACTTCCTTAAGAAGATCGAGGACGACGGCACCTGGACCGAGCTGTGGCAGATCTGCATCGGCGACCGTACGGGCGACACCAATGTTCCCGAGCTGCCCGAGATCGGCGCCTAAGCAGCGAGCCTGGTAACGGCCGCAACGAAACCATACGGAAACGCATGATTCGCTTTATTGCGCTAAACTGTTTCATCACTGAGTTGTCGGGGCTTCCGTACACACGGGAGCCCCTTTCCTTATCGGCGGGAGGTCCGCATGAGTCTCTCCGAGCTCTGGTCGCTCTATGGCCAGAACTATATCGACGCGCTGCTAGCAACCTGGGGCATGACGCTTGAGTCGTTTGCCATCGCCATGGTGCTGGCCGTCGCCGTCACCGTGATGCGCGTGTCGCCGCTCAAGCCGCTGCGCGTCTTTGGCGACCTGTATGTCCAGGTCTTCCGTAACATCCCCGGCATCGCGCTGCTCATTATCGTCGTCTACGCGCTGCCGCCGCTCAAGGTCGTCCTGCCCTACCGCACCTGCGTCATCGTCGCCACAGTGCTCTTGGGTTCTGCCTTTGGCTCCGAGAACTTTATGAGCGGCATCAACACCGTCGGTGTCGGCCAGGTGGAAGCCGCCCGCTCGCTGGGCATGAGCTTCAGCCGTATCCTCGCCAAGATCGTGATTCCGCAGGCGCTGCGCTCGAGCGTGCTGCCCATGACCAACCTCTTTATCGCCGTCATGCTCACCACCGCGCTCGGCAGTCAGGTGCCGCTGAAACCGCAGGAGCTCACCGGCGTGGTGAGCTACATCAACACGCGCTCGCTCGGCGGCGTCGCCGCGTTCTTTATCTCGGCGCTCGGCTACCTGGGCACAGCCTTTGTGGTGAGCCACATTGGCAACTATATCGATAAGAAGGTGAGGATCCTCCGATGAGCAAGCACTCCACCTCCGCGCTCACCATGCGCGATGCGCTCTACGAGGCTCCCGGCCCCAAGATGCGCGCCAAGATTCGCGTCGGCACCGCCATCTCACTTGTTGCTGTGGCCGCGCTCATCGCTCTGGTACTGCAGCGCTTTTATGTGACCGGTCAGCTTTCAGTCCACTATTGGTATTTCTTTACGCACCTCACTACCTGGAAGTTCTTACTTGCCGGTTTTGAGGGCACGGTAAAGGTCGCGCTCACCGCTGGCGCCATCGCGCTGGTACTGGGTCTGGCCCTCATGCTCGGCCGCACCAGCGACATCAAGCCGCTGCAGCTGGTCTGCCGCGTGCTCACCGATTTCTTCCGTGGCGTGCCGAGCCTACTGTTCATCTACTTCTTCTTTTTGGTGCTGCCCCAGTACAAGATCGCGCTGCCGTCGTTTTGGATGCTCACGCTTCCCGTCGCGCTCGCTGCAGCCGGTGTGCTTGCCGAGATCTTCCGCGCCGGCGTCAATGCCGTGCCGCGCGGCCAGGTCGAGGCCGCCCAGGCGCTCGGTCTCGCCAAAGCTAAAATCACCTTTAAAATCGTGCTGCCGCAGGCGATTCGCTTTATCATTCCGTCGTTGATTTCGCAGCTTGTAGTCGTCGTCAAAGACACCACCGTCGCCTACGTGGTGAGCTACCCCGACCTCATGCAAAACGCCCGCGTACTCATTACCAACTACGACGCCCTCGTGTCGGTCTATCTGGTGATCGCGGTCATCTACATCCTCATCAACGTTGCAATCAACAAGGCCGCCGTCTACGTCTCGCACAAGACCGGCGCGACCATCATTCGCTAACGATTTACCATTTCGAGTCATAAGGAGCCGAGCACCATGGCACAGAGCACTTCTTCCACCGGCAATCAGCCGCTGATTGAGCTCAAGCACGTCGATAAGCACTATGGCGATCTGCACGTCCTCAACGACATTAATCTCTCGGTCGATCGCGGCGAGGTTGTCGTCGTGATCGGCCCCTCGGGCTCGGGCAAATCGACCATGTGCCGCACCATCAACCGCTTGGAGACCATCGACTCGGGCGAGATTCTCATCGAGGGCGAGCCCCTGCCGCAGGAAGGCAAGGATCTTGCCCGCATGCGTGCCGAGCTGGGCATGGTGTTTCAGCAGTTCAACCTGTTCGCGCATATGACCGTGTTGCAGAACGTCATGCTGGGACCGGTCGATGTGCTGGGCGTCTCCAAGGACGAGGCCCGCGAGCGCGCCATGGATCTGTTGAGCCGCGTGGGCGTTGCCGAGCAGGCCGACAAGGTGCCCGCACAGCTCTCGGGCGGCCAACAGCAGCGCGTAGCCATCGCCCGCTCGCTTGCCATGCAGCCCAAGGCCATGCTCTTTGACGAGCCCACAAGCGCCCTTGACCCCGAGATGATTAACGAGGTGCTCGAGGTCATGGTCCGCCTGGCCCAGCAGGGCATGACGATGATCGTGATTACGCACGAGATGAACTTTGCCCGCCGCGTGGCCGACCGCGTCGTGTTTATGGCCGACGGCCAGATCGTAGAGACCGGCACGCCCGACGAGTTCTTCGACCATCCCCAGACCAAGCGCGCCCAAGACTTCCTCAACTCCATCAAGGGCCACTAACCCAATTGCCACGCGGGACACATTCATCTGCAGCGTTTGCCCCGCGCCGCCCTGCGCCATGTCCACCCGGATTCGAAAGCCACGCCCATGATCGGAACTCGCACTTCATCGTCATACACCCCGCACGTCGACGTCGATCCCGCCGACCGCCCGCTCATCCTCGTCGCGCCGCGTTGGGAAGAGGCAAAGCCGTTTTTAAGCGAGACGCTCTCCCCCAACGAGGAAATCGCAAGTGTCTTTGTCGATGCCATCCTTGCTGCCGGCGGCCTGCCGCTGCAGATGTCCATCACCGAGGACATTGAGGTCATCCGCCATTACGTCGATATCGCCGACGGCATCGCCATTCCCGGCGGCCCCGATGTCAATCCCAAACGCTGGGGCGATGATCGACCCTACGACCCCACCCTCTGCTGCGAGATCCGCGATAGCTTTGAGTTTAAGCTGGTCGGCGAGGTGCTCCGCGCCAAAAAGCCGCTCTTTACCACCTGCCGTGGCACGCAGTTGCTCAACGTCGCCACTGGCGGCACCCTGTGCATGGACGTGCCGAGCCTGGGCGCTCGCGAGGGCCGCACGCAGTGGCGCCATACCCACGTGCTCAACGACCCCGTGCATCCCGTCGAGGTCGTGCCGGACTCGCTGCTCGACCGCGCGGTTGGCGGACACAGGCTGATCCAAACCAACTCCGCACACCACTGCTGCGTCGATCGTCTGGGTAAGAGCACGCGTTTGGTCGCCAAGGCAACCGACGGCGTTCCCGAGTGCATCGAGGTCGAAGGCCAGCCATTCTGCTTGGGCGTGCAATGGCATCCCGAGTACACGTGGAAGACGCTCGAGACCGACTTTAACCTGTGGAAGTCGTTTGTCGAGGCAGCGGCAAAGGTTAAGCAGGCCCGTTAGCTCGCAAGTTACACAAGTTAAAGCCTCCTAAGCCAGGGGGGTGTTCCTATAGTTTTGTCAACTGGGAAATGCTCTCCGTGCGACCGGATC
>CALEXE010000148.1:0-1340 GCA_937925265.1 uncultured Collinsella sp.
TAGTGCTGTTCGACATTGGCGGACGTCGCCGCAACTACTGCTCGGACATGACGCGCACGTTCTTTTGGGGCGAGCCGGACGAGGAGACGACACGCATCTACGACATCGTGCGCCGCGCGAACGAGGCCGCCGAGGCGCTCATCGCGCCGGGCGTGCGCATGTGCGACCTGGACCGCGCCGCACGCGACGTGATCGAAGACGCAGGCTATGGGCAGTACTTTACGCACCGCCTGGGACACTCAATCGGTCTGCAAGACCATGAACCGGGCGACGTCTCGCTCGCCAACGAGCAGGTCGTAGAGCCGGGCATGACGTTCTCCATCGAACCGGGCATCTACCTCCCCGGCCGTACCGGCGTCCGCATCGAGGACCTGGCCCTGGTGACCGAGTCCGGCGTCGAGATTCTCAACGCCTACCCCCACGATCCGGTTCGCCTAGACTAGGCAATGCGGCAAAGGGGCTGTCCCTTTGCCGCATCCTGCCAACGATTCACCACGAAAGCGGGCTATCTACTACGTTTAACCCGCATAGGTCGACCATGCGGGTCTTTTTTAAAAATCAGCAAGCCGTCTACCTGCGATTTTGATTTCACGATTTTCCGTGTGGTCGAGAGTAGTCGCCAAAACGTAGTAGATAAGCCCATTTCGTGGCAAGCAAGTCAACTCGAGGAGCAGGGTAGTCAAAATAGCCCCGTCCCAAATTGACTACTTTTAAGTTGCGGTGATATACGGACTGTTTGAGGCTTCTGGCTTGTAAAACAGTCCGTATTTCACCGCAACTGATGAGGGGATGGGTTAACGGAGCAGGCCCGCTACTTCGCCGGCTAGGGTGATAGTGCCGGCGGCGACAAAGGACTCGTCCGCGGCATCGAGGGCAGCGAGGGCCTCGGGCACGCTCGCGTACACGCCCGCAAGCTTGTCCACGTCCACCAGGGCAGCGAGCTCCTCTGCCGGTAGGGCGCGATCGGAATCGGTCTGCGTCACGACCACGCGCGGGAAGGCCGGAATCAACACGTCGACGATGCCCGCCACGTCCTTGTCGGCCAGCGCAGCGCACAGCAGCGTGGGGCGATTCTCCACGCACGGATCGATCTCGTCCAGCGCGCTCACAAAGTTCTCGCAGCTCTGAGGGTTATGGCAGGCATCGATCAGCTTGAGAGGATTGGCCCCCAGCACGTCAAAACGACCCGGCGTGGGGCAACCCATAAGCGATGCATCCAACGCATCGTGATCGAGCTCACGACCCAGATACCCCTCGCAAAGCATAATCGCGCACGCGGCATTCTGCGGCTGATAGGCCGGCTTGACCATGCTCGACGTATAGATCGCACGCGGCGTGGT
>CALEXE010000149.1:0-1031 GCA_937925265.1 uncultured Collinsella sp.
TACTATTATTATACGCTATTTCTCGTCAAAATCAACCATTTGTTGTGACAGAGCCAAACAGATTTGTGCCAAAACTATCGACAGGAGGAAATCGATCATGGCAGTTAAACAGACGGCAGGCAGAGACGCCCTGGGGGAGTTCGCTCCCAAATTCGCACAGCTCAACGACGACGTGCTGTTCGGCGAGGTGTGGAGCCGAGAGAGTGAGCTCTCCCTGCGCGACCGCAGCGTGGTGACGGTGGTTGCCCTGATGTCGCAGGGGCTGACGGACTCTTCGTTCAAATATCACCTGATGTCCGCAAAGAACAATGGAGTGACCAGGACGGAGATAGCGGAAATCCTTACGCACGCGGCGTTTTATGCGGGTTGGCCCAAGGCGTGGGCTGCCTTCCGCATGGCGAAGGAGGTCTGGGCGGCCGACGATGCCGCCGACGCAAGGGCTCAGCACCAAAACGAGATGGTTTTCCCCATCGGTGCCCCCAACGACGCCTTCGCGAAGTACTTTATCGGGCAAAGCTACCTCGCGCCCCTTTCCACCGAGCAGGTCGGTGTCCACAACGTGACGTTCGAGCCCGGCTGCCGCAACAACTGGCACGTCCATCACGCCAAAAGCGGCGGTGGGCAGATCCTCGTCTGCGTGGCTGGTCGAGGGTTTTACCAGGAGTGGGGAAAGCCGACACAGGAGCTGCGCCCCGGCGACGTGGTCAACATCGCCCCGGGGGTGAAGCACTGGCACGGCGCCGCGCCCGACAGCTGGTTCTCGCATCTCGCGTTGGAGGTTCCGGGCGAGGAGACCTCCAACGAGTGGCTGGAGCCCGTGGGCGACGATGCATACCTTAAAGCGACCAACAAGGAGGCTTAAGCACCGTCGCCCGTCCGCGCCGCCGAGAACAGGGTGCCCAAATCGGCCTGGATCGCCCCTGCCTTGCTTCCAAGCTGCAACGGAGCCGAGTCGCCCGAGATGTTTACGCTCAAAAGGTGCGCATCCGGCAGCTTCGCGGTCATGCTCCAGAACGGGAGCGTGATGATGC
>CALEXE010000150.1:0-1149 GCA_937925265.1 uncultured Collinsella sp.
TCTTCCCCGGTCTGCTGCCCTTGCTGGCAACGTTCGCTTGCGTTGCCCTCTATAAAAAGGGCGTCAAGACCATTTGGATCATCTTGGGCATCTTCGCAATCTGCATCATCGGAACGGGCTTGGGAGTGTTCGCAGCGGCGTAATGTTGACTGCTATGCTCGCGCGCTCGATAACTAACTGACCGTTTGAAAACGGAGCTCGGCGTAAGGCCGGCCCCGTTTTTTGTTCGAGGGATTTTCCGATCGTCCAAAAATCCAGGCTCATGCATCACTCACGCATCTCTCGTCTCTCACTCATCTCTAAGCTGAGAGATAAATGAGAGACGAGAGATAATTACGAGAGATAACTGAGAGATAGACAGACAGACGGTCTATCGGGGACATGTATCGCCGTCAGATTGATGCCGCGCGCGGAGCAGCTACACTAGCGCCCGCGCCCCGCATCCGCGCCATTTCGCGCGCTGCCCATGGCAACCATCAGCAAAGCAGCTACAATAGCCCAATGTGCATCGCGCACGACGATGATATCGGCGCCCGCGACTAGGGGAGAATACATGGCAGAGCAACAGATAACGCCGGGGACCAAGCTTCAGGTGGCATTCGATGTGCCCATGGGCCAAAAAACCGACTTCAACATGCTTGCCACGTACAAAGAGAACCTGGACGACGCGTACTTCCTTATGAGCGCGCCCATGCTCGCCGGCAAACCGCTGCTCATGGACGAAAACCAAAAGCTGCTGCTGCAGTACAAAGTAGGCGAGGAAACGTTCGTGCTCGCCGGCTATCCCGAGGCAGTCGAGAAAAAGGGTATCCGCACCTACTGGAAAATGCGCAAAGTCGCCGAGCAGCGCACCTTCGTCAGGCGCCGCGACGAGCGTTTTAAGGTCGCCATGCGCCTGACCTACCAGCGCGACAACGCGCCGACCCCCGAGCCCGAGGACGCCATGACCATCGACGTCTCGGCCGGCGGTCTGGCCGTCTACCTCAACGATTACCCCGACGTGGGCGAGGCCCTGGCTGTGCAAATGCCCTCGATCCGCCTGCAGGGAGAGCGCCACGAGCTGCCCGAGCAGCTGGGCATCGTGTGTTGGGTGCGCCGCGCGCCCAAGGGCAGCCTGTACCGCAACGTCTGCGGCCTGCAGTTCCGCTA